>WTBG01000299.1 GCA_013139225.1 Deltaproteobacteria bacterium | reverse complement strand
CGGTAAACGTTCCAAAAGGACGAAGGTTGCTTCACTCGAGCGAGATTTAGCCGGTTGGGATTATGAGAGCAAACGTTTAGATGTACTAACAGAAGTTACTGTAGCTTTTGTTGGCTTGCTGGCTAAGCAAGATAATCTAACCTTAACGGACGATTTGGTAAAACTCTCTGAAAATGTTTTTAATACTGTTTCAGCAAGAGTCAATGCTGGGAAAGACTCTCCTGTTGAAGAAACAAAAGCTAAGGTAGCCCTGTCTATAATCAGAATAGAACAAGAACGAGCCAGAAGGGATCTTAAAACAGCTCAAAAACGTCTTGCTGCTACCTGGGGAAGTACAACGCCACTGTTTAAAAAAGTTAGCGGTGAACTTGAAGATATTTCTCCAATTCCGCCCTTTGCCGATCTGGTAAATCACGTCTCTAAAAATCCAGACTTAGCACGCTGGTCTTCAGAATTAGACCAACGCCAAGCAGCTTTGGATATGGCAAAGGCTGATCGGTTGCCGGATATTACTTTTGGTGGTGGTGTCAAATATCACGGCGAGGTTGACGACACAACCTTTATAATGAATCTTTCGATACCACTTCCTTTCTTGGACAGAAATCAGGGAGGAGTACTTGAGGCATCACATCTTCTTACCAAGGCTCAGGAAGAGCGCAGTGCTGCAGAAGTAAGTATCGTAACTGACATGCATGAGGCATATCAAAGACTTTCAGTCGCTTTTATTGAATCTACAACCTTGAGAGATGATATATTGCCCGGAGCTCAAAGTGCATTTGACGCAGAAAATGAAGGTTACCGAGAAGGGAAATTTGGTTATTTAGATGTTTTGGATGCACAGAGAAGCTTATTTGATGCCAAGAAACAGTACATTGAGGCGTTGGAAGAATATCATAAAGCAGTAGCTGCAATCGAGCGTCTCATTGCTAAAAGCCTTAATCCTATCAAAAATAATGCAAAACAAAATTAAAAGGAGTTGGCAAAAGATGAAAACCAAAAATATCACCATACTTTTTCTTACATCTATAACAGTTCTATTTATTGTTGTTGCGAGTATCAGATATTTCAGATTAGCGGACAATGACGAACATATCCAGGATAAGCCTCAGCAGGAAGAACATGTTCACTATGAACCAGAAGTACATGATGACCACTTACATGACGAAAATGAGATCCATGATGAACACGATCATGATGAATTAATACATGATGAGCATGAAGATGGTGATGATTGCGATGACGACGAGCATGAAGAACACATTGATGAAGATATTATCCACCTGACTGATGCGGAAATGAAGGGATTAGGCATTGAAATTGCCACCGCAAGTCCTGGAAAGTTGCAGATCCAGTTGAGTTTTCCTGGTGAAATTCGCATTAATGCTGATAAGATGGCAAACGTTGTTCCTCGTATGCAAGGTGTTGTTCGAGAAGTAAAGAAAAATTTAGGTGATACTGTTCGCAGTGGAGAAGTCATGGCGATAATAGAAAGCAGAGAACTTGCTGATGCACGTGCATCGTTCCATGCTGCCCTGGAAAGGGTTGCGCTGGCTGAGGCAAATTACAAAAGGGAGGAACGGCTTTGGAAAAAGAAAATCACTGCAGAGCAGGAGTACCTTGATGCAAAAAAAGCTATTGCCGAAGCCCGTATTGAGTTAACATCAGCTGAGCAAAAACTTCTTGCACTTGGTTTTTCTACTAAATATCTTAAAGATATTCCACACGATCCTAACGAAATATTAACAAAATATGAAATAATTGCTCCTTTCGATGGGAGGGTAATTAAGAAAGACATAACACTTGGTGAAGTGCTTAGGGAAGACAATGTTGCATTTATTGTTGCTGATTTGAGCACAGTGTGGGTAGATCTGAGTATATATCAAAAAGATCTAGCTTATGTAAGAGAAGGTCAGCGTGTTCTGATATCTGCTGGCCAGGGCATTCCAGATGCTGAAGGAGTAATATTTTATCTGGGACATATTGTCTCAGATGAAACTCGTACTGCCCTTGCGCGTGTAACTCTTCCTAACAAGGAAGGTCAATGGCGTCCCGGTCTGTTTGTTACTGCTCGCCTTGTTAAAGAGGAAACACCGGTGCCACTACTCATTCCTAAATCTGCACTTCAAAATCTTGAGGGTGAAGCCTGTGTCTTTGTTCATCATCGAGAAGGTTTTAAGACTCAAAATGTTAGAGTGGGGCGAACCAACAAAACTCACGCTGAAATAGTTTCGGGTTTGAAGGTCGGACAGAGTTACGTAACAAAAGGAGCTTTTGAACTTAAGGCAAAAATAGTTACAAGCACTTTGGATAGCCACGCTGGTCATGGGCACTAGATAAAAAAGTTGCTCGTTATTTGGTTGCGCTGCTCCCCCCGTTAGAATTGTTTGTTATTAGTAGAATTTATCATGTCTTTTTAACTATATAATCCCTTCATTGGAAAGAATTTAGAATTAGTGTTGTTTTCTAACGGGGCGAGTTTCGTCTCTCGTAAAACGGTTGCGTTGGTACTTTCCCTTATATTTGTTTCTCTGATTCAACACGCAACCGATACCCGTATACCGATATTTACCCTGTTAGAACGAAATCTGCAAAAGCTATTTAAGAACGTTAATGATCAATTTAAAACTCAAGATATTTTCTCTTGGAGATCATGTTTCTAATAGGGCGAGTTGCGCAACCACAACCTTTTTACGCAACCTAAATCTCATATGGTCTTACTATATTAAACCAGCATCCAGTATCGTGAAGTTTCGTTGTTTTGAGATGAAGCTTTGCTAGGAGGATTGACAGTCATGCATAAAAAAATAGTTGATATTTCACTAAGGTATCGCTTTTTGGTTCTTATAGTGACAATTGCCATAGCTGTTTTGGGAATCTATTGTTACTCAGAGTTGCCGGTTGATGCTTTTCCGGATATATCACCGATTATGGTTCCTGTTTTTGTAGAAGCGGAAGGAATGGCGCCTGAGGAGATCGAACGTTTAATAACATTCCCTATTGAATCCACCATGAATGGTCTGCCTGGAGTTACTCAAATAAAATCAACATCCGCTTTTGGTATGGCGGTTATTTATGTTTATTTCAAAGATGATATTAATATCTATTTTGCCAGGCAGGTAGTTTCTGAAAGACTTTCTGATGCTATGGCTTCCTTACCTCAAATGGAAGAACCACCAAAGTTAGGTCCTATATCAACCGGTCTGGGTCAGATCTTTATTTATTATCTTACCATTGAAAAGGGAACAAATACGGAAGGGAAAGAACCAAATACTTACTTGCGTGAGATTAACGACTGGATAGTGAAGTATCAATTGCAGACTGTACCGGGTGTGACTGATATACTTTCTATTGGTGGTCATGTTTTGCAGTATCAGATACGCATCAATCCCAATGCTTTAAACAA
>WTBG01000370.1 GCA_013139225.1 Deltaproteobacteria bacterium | reverse complement strand
CGTCCCAAGGAAGCTTCTGTAAAAATAACGAAAGCAACGAAAGGAATAGCAGGAAGGAAAACTTACTAGCTGTCCACTATAGTCTGAAAAATCAAACATTTGAGACAAGTTTCTTAAAGATTTACTTGCACAAAGTTATGCTGAATACTAGATAAAAAAGTTACTCGTTATTCGGTTGTGCTGCTCGTTTCGTCTTTCGTAAAACGTTTACGTGGCTACTTTCGCTCATATTTGTTTCTCTGATTCAACACGCAACCGATATCCGTATACCGTTACGAGTTGCGTAACCGCAACCGTTTTACGCAACCTAAATCTTATATGATTTAATAATTTAACAAAAACACAAATTGTGCTGCCCTGGGGCATAGACATGAAGCAAGGAAACGGCGATAGAAGGAACAGAAGCATGAAAAAGGGTATCTATCTTCTCCCCAGCATTTTTACGTCCCTGAGTCTTTTTTGTGCCTTTTACTCCATCACTGCTTCAATAAAAGGAAGTATTTTGCATGCATGCTGGGCAATAATTATTGCTGGTGTTTTTGATGGCCTCGATGGAAGGATTGCTCGGCTTACTGGTTCTACAAGCAGGTTTGGGGAAGAATATGACTCCCTTGTGGACATGATAAGTTTTGGGATTGCGCCTGCCATTTTGGTCTATAACTGGGCATTACAACCCTATGGGAGGTGGGGTTGGCTTGTTGCTTTTCTCTATATAATCTGTACTGCTCTGAGGCTAGCAAGATTTAATGTGCAGTCTGAATCAAGAGAAAACAAATATTTTCAAGGTCTTCCAACTCCAGGTGCTGCCGGCATGATAGCAACCACTGTAATTATTTTTAACAATCTGGGTATGCCAGTGATAAAAAATGTCACCATACCCTTAATAACATGTTTACTTGCTTTGCTTATGGTAAGCAATATCAGGTACTACAGCATAAAAGATTTTAACTTCAGGAAAAGAAGACCATTCAGTACACTGTTAGCATTTGTTTTTTTATTGATACTGTTCCTGGGTGAGCCAGAGATATTTCTATTTATTACTGGTGTAATCTATACAATATCAGGTCCGGTTGGGTTTTTTATTATGAAGAGAAAGAGAAGAATCCTAAAGCAAGAGCTTAAGGAAACAAATAATTACAACAACATTTCTAAACTGTAAGGGGATTTTTTGGATAAAGTCAGGATTCTTGATACAACATTAAGGGATGGTGAGCAATCTCCTGGATTCAGCATGAATATCCAGGAAAAGTTGAGAATGGCAAAGCAACTTGAGAGGCTTGGTGTTGACATAATAGAAGCAGGTTTTCCTATTGCCTCAAAAGGGGATTTCGAAGCTGTTAAATTGATAGCAGAATCGATTAAGGATTCTCGTATTTCCGCGCTTGCCCGTGCAAACAACAACGATATAGACAGGGCATGGGAAGCTATAAAAAATGCACGATATCCCTTTATTCATACATTCATTTCTACTTCTGACATCCACCTGACTCATCAGCTCAGAAAAAGCAGGGAAGAAGTTTTTGAAATGGCGATTTCTGCCGTAAAGAGGGCTAAATCTTATACAGAGGATATAGAATTCTCTGCAATGGATGCTACCCGAAGTGATCGTGATTACCTCTGCCAGATTGTTGAAGCAGCTATCGATGCTGGTGCAACAACTGTAAACATACCTGATACAGTTGGATACACCATACCTTCTGAGTATGGTGACCTAATCAGTTATATAAGACAAAAGGTTTCAAATATTGATAAAGCTGTAATAAGTGTCCATTGCCATAATGATCTGGGATTATCAACGGCAAACTCTATAGCTGCTGTCTTAAACGGTTCCAGGCAAGTGGAATGTACGATAAACGGTATTGGAGAAAGAGCAGGAAACACCTCTTTAGAAGAAGTCGTAATGATTCTTTACACAAGAAAGGATTACACACATCTCGAAACCAACATTAAAACGGAAGAGATCTTTAAGACCAGCAAACTTCTTACCAGAATAACAGGAGTAGGTGTACAACCCAATAAGGCAATTGTTGGTTCTAATGCTTTTGCACATGAATCAGGCATCCACACAGATGGCTTGCTTAAAGATAAGATTACATATGAAATTATGACGCCTGAATCTGTTGGTGTAAAAAAAAGCAGCATTGTATTGGGCAAACATTCAGGACGACATGCCTTGAGAGATGAATTAAAGAACAGAGGTTATGAACTAACTGATGAGAATCTTAACAAAATATTTGATCGTTTTAAAGAACTGGCGGATAAAAAGAAGAATCTCTATGAAGAAGATTTGGAAACCATTGTAGCTGAAATTATTCTAAGAGCACCCGATAAATACAAACTGGTAAATATGAGTGTAATAAGTGGAAGTTTTGCTATCCCCACTGCTACAATCCAGATGGAAATTGAGAATAAACAGATAAAGGATGTAGGAATGGGTGATGGACCTGTTGATGCAGCATTTAAGACTATTGCTAAGATTACCGGTACAAAAAGCAAACTGCTCAAATACAGTGTCGATTCAATCACGGGTGGCACCGATGCTCAAGGAGAAGTTACTGTTAGACTTGAGGAAGAAGGCAAAGAAATAGTAGGAAGAGGTGCCCACAACGACATTATCATGGCCAGTGTTTTAGCTTACATTAATGCCTTGAATCGTTTGGAATACTTAAAAAAGAACCCTGTTAAAGTCACTTATACTGAATAAAAAGGCAAGAAAAGAACGGTGGGATGTCAGAGAATGTTACTACCTCATTTCTAACACTTGATCGCTCAAACCTTGTAA
>WTBG01000305.1 GCA_013139225.1 Deltaproteobacteria bacterium | reverse complement strand
TGGGATTATTGTAGATGGTTCTGTAGTGATGACAGAGAATAATATGAGGAAGTTGGGTGAAGAACAACATCGTTTGGGAAGAATTCTAAAAACGTCTGAGAGGCTTCAAGTTATTATCGATTCTAGTAAAGAGGTCGTGCGTCCGATTGTATTCGGCATGGGCATTATTCTCATCGTATTTTTCCCAATACTTACTCTTGAGGGTATGGAGGGAAAGATGTTTAAACCTATGGCATGGACGTTTATCTTTGCCATGGTTGGGGCCTTGCTGATTGCTGTAACACTTTCCCCGATTCTTTCTTACTACTTTCTTCCAAAAAAAGAGCAGAAAAAAGGGAATATTATAGAGCGGGATTTAAAAACGGGATACAGTTTTCTTATTTCTAAACTACTACACATGAAAAAGGCACTATTTTGTTCGGTTTTAATCTTACTGGCAGTAACTGCCTTTATAGCTCTTAGGCTCGGAGGGGAATTTCTTCCAAAACTCAGTGAAGGTGCAATCGTAATTAATACGATACGTCTTGCCGGTGTTTCAGTTGATGAAGCTGTTGACTATAATATCATCATTGAAGAATTGCTTTTAGAAAATTTTCCGGATGAAATTAAGCATATATGGAGCCGAATAGGATCAGCCGAAGTAGCTACTGATCCCATGGGGATAGAACTGACCGATATTTTTATTGCTCTTAATCCCAGGAATAGATGGAAACGAGCTGGAACACAAGCTGAATTAGTTAGGCAACTGAAGGAAACCATTGATGATTTGCCGGGCTTGAACATGATTTTCACCCAGCCAATAGAGATGCGTATGAATGAAATGATTTCTGGCATACGTTCAGACGTGGGTGTCAAGATTATTGGAGATGACTTTGATGTATTGACACAACTAAGTGACCAGGTTCAGCAAATTCTCTCAAGTATCAAAGGTGCCTCTGATGTAGCAGGAGATCAGATTACCGGGCAACCCCTTATTCAAATCATCATAAACCAAGATCAGACCGCTCGCTATGGTATTCCAGCTCGTAACGTACTGAATTTAGTAGCAACGGTCGGTTCCCGCCAGGTGGGTGACATCTTTGAAGGACAGAGACGCTTTCCTTTAGTAGTGCGACTACCGAATGAGCAGCGCACTGATATTGTTTCCCTGGCTAACACATTGATCCCAACAAAAAGTGGTCAACTTCTATCTATTCGCCAATTGGCTGAAGTCAAAGAAACAGAAGGGCCATCAACAATCAACCGCGAATGGGGCCGCCGCTTGATCAGAGTACAATGCAATGTTAGAGATAGAGATATTACTTCTTTCGTTGGAGAAGCCCAATCTCAGATTCAAAATAAGCTGATATTGCCGGAAGGATATTTGCTGGAGTGGGGTGGTCAGTTCGAAAATCTGGAGCGTGCTACACTGCGATTCATGATTATCATTCCCATCACACTTACGCTAATCTTTTTCCTGCTCTACCTCAGCCTCAAAAACGCAAGAGATGTAATCATAATTTATACGGGTATTCCTTTCGCAATTATAGGAGGTGTATTTTCTCTATGGTTTCGAGAAATGCCTTTCAGCGTTAGTGCTGCCATTGGTTTTATTGCTCTTAGCGGTATCGCAGTTCTGAATGGCCAGGTTCTTATATCTACCATCCGAGTGTTTTTGCAGGAAAGATTACATCTGAGTGACGCAGTAATTAGTGCAGCTAAATTGCGTCTACGGCCAGTGCTAGCCACCGCTATTACGGATGCAGTAGGCTTCATTCCCATGTCAATTTCAACCGGTGTAGGAGCAGAAGTACAAAGACCATTAGCCACAGTCGTAATTGGTGGTGTTATTACTTCAACTATACTTACTTTATTTGTGTTGCCTGTATTATATATTACTGTTGGTAAGCTGTCGGAGAATAAAAAGAACAGAAAGGATAATCCTTTTTAAAATATCCATGGATTTAACCTTCAGTATGTGCAACCTCAAAATCTGGGTTAAATGCTGCATTTTAACTCAATTTGCAATTTTTTATGAAATATGTTCTAAATTAATACTTACTTTTTTCATAATTGGATGGTTCATCTACAACAATGATTAGAATAAAATTGGAATAGCATCTTAAGGCTATTATACTGTGCTAGAACAATTCAATTACCACTTCTTGATAATGGGGGACAATGAAGTTTTTTAGAAAATCATCTTTGATAACAGTGATCTCTTTAGGGATATGGTTGTGGACTTCTTTTTCTTTTTCAATGTTGGCTGAGTGTTCATGCCATTCTCAGGATGAATGCCAGTGTGTATGTAGTGGAAAAAGGTCTGCAGAACAGTTGTCCCTCATGCATAGAAAGCATCAAGGAAATAACTGTTGCCATCAAAAACACAGCTATTACCAACAAGAGGGTGACCAATGCCATCAAGAAGATAAACAATGCTCTTGCACTAAATGCGGGAAATCCGATACAAAAGAAGCCATATTGAAGGTATATTTGACAGGAAAAGAAAAGCAACAAGCTTTAACCCCCGGTCAAGATATCTTAGAAAGAGAAATTCCCTTACCAAAAAATATCGTTACCTATCAAAAGAGGAAACCAACCACCAAGTTTCTTTGCTTATTTCTCATCAACTCATCATTTCTCCTATAAAAATATATTACGCAGATCTGAAATTTACCTGACGTGTGAATGACAAGTAGCTTTTGTGCTTGTCATTGTCCTATGGGTGTAACCTTATTAATAGAAAGGAGTGTAGTCATGAAGTGTATAAAGATTGCAAGTTTAATGTTGGCACTTATGTTTCTTGTTGTTGGATATGTGTTGGCAGAAGGGGATGCAGCAAAGTCAAAGCCGCAGATAACCTGCCCTGTCATGGGTGGGAAAATAAACAAGGAGATCTACACCGACTATGAAGGAAAGCGTGTCTATTTCTGCTGCAAGGGTTGTATTGGTGAGTTTAAAAAGGATCCTGCAAAGCATATCAAGAAGCTGGAAGAGGAAGGTGTTACTCTAGAGAAAGTCCCAGGAGCAGGACTTGAAAACGAGTCCAACTCTGTAAGTGACGCAAGAAATAGCTCGTGCAGGAGTTGTGGCGGCTGCGGCTGTGACAGCTGTTCATAATGGCGTTAGCCATTCTTTCATTGAATGGATTATGAAAAATCCCTTCTTAATAACGGAGATGGGACCTCAAATCCCATCTCCTTACCCGCTTTTGCTTTTTAAACATTTTTTAGTGTGAAAGTCATTTTGGATATTGACAAATGAGTGACTATAATTTACCTTATACCCTACAGGGGTATGGTATAAAATACAATATGGGAGTAAGTGATGATAAATGAGAAGGTAAAAGCGGAATCACTAAAAAGATTAAATAAAATAGAAGGGCAAGTGAGAGGTGTGGCAAAAATGGTGGAAAACGAGAAGTATTGTATAGACATCATTAATCAGATAACAGCAGACAAGAATGCGCTGGATGGTGTAGCCAGGATAATTATGAAGCGCCATGTAGAGAGTTGTGTAACCCAGGCTATTATAAATGGTAAAGCAGAGGAAAAGATAGAAGAGCTGGTTACTGCAGTTTATAAACATGGTGTTAAAAAATAGATATGGATTT
>WTBG01000217.1 GCA_013139225.1 Deltaproteobacteria bacterium | reverse complement strand
AAATCTCACCACCGATATTAGGACTTCGATCAAGAAGGTAGACCTGAATGCCAACCTCAGCAAGTTCAAGGGCAGCCTTCATTCCTCCAACTCCCGCGCCAATTACCAGTGCTGATTTAGTGTCCATACGGTTGTACTATATAACAGTTATGTTTAATGGTTTTATTCTTCGAATCTAAGCTAGTTTACTGTACTCATGCCTTTTTAAATCCGAAATCCGAATATCGAAATCCCTGGCCCAGACCTGATTCTAATTGCTGGGGTTCTATATGACTTTCTTCTGCAATACTACCATGCCAACAAACTTTTTTAATAAAGTTGCGCCAGGGCGGGCCGAAACAAATCTAAAATCCAAATAAATATCTAATGTTCAAAACGTAATTCTTTAAAGGCACATTGTTTTTGATTTTGTGCTTGGAACATTCGAATTTGCTTCGTGCTTCGTATTTAGAATTTAGAATTTTCTATTTCACAGTACACTATTTTATTATGCCACACTGACAATATGCATAAAAAACATACTTCAATCATTTTTCAAGAAGCTAGTGAATAGTCCTTAGTGAGTTGATCAATCATATTCATAAGTTGCTGCCGATCGAAGTTCTTAAGCTGGATTGCACCTGAAGGACAGGTTGCTGCACAGGCACCACAGGCCTCGCATACCGCCTCATTAACCACAGCTACTCTCTTTTTGGGATCTACTTCCACTGCCCGGTAGGCACAGACTGATTCGCAATATCCACATCCACTACACACCTCCTGATCGACACAAGCGATCTGAGGTTCATGCAGCAGTTCCTTTCTGGAAAAAAGGGATAGGATCTTGCTTGCCGCACCACTTGCCTGGGCAATCGTATCAGGGATATCCTTGGGGGCCTGAGCAGTACCGCAAAGATATATCCCGGCAGTTAAGGTCTCAACCGGTCCAAGTTTGGGATGCGCTTCGGTAACAAAACAATTATTATCAGTGATAACATTGAGTTTTTTTCCCAACTCCCGGTTTCCAGCATTTCCAACAACCGCCATTGATAAAACCACCATATCAGCACTGATCTCAATTCTCCTATTAATTAAGGTATCAACTCCCCACACCGTAATCTTATCACCATCACGGAAAATCTTGGAGACACGACCTCTTAAGTACAACAAACCTTCTTCTTCCACCCCTTCTTTAATGAACTCCTCATAACCCTTACCAGTCGCCCTTATATCAATATAAAATATATACACCTGTCCGTCGGGGACTACTCTCTTATAAAGAATGGCCTGTTTTGCCGTATACATACAGCAGATTCTGGAACAATAAGGCTTATGATTTTCCGGGTCGCGAGAACCCACACATTGAATAAAAACCACCTCTTTAGGAACCTTGCCGTCAGAGGGTCTTTTTATCTTACCTTTGGTAGGTCCCTGGGGGGAGAGCAAACGCTCAAATTGTAGTCCATCTAACACATCTGGATCTTCCTCATACTCCTCGATCACCTTTTTGGGATAGAGATCATATCCGGTTGCCACTACAATTGCACCTACTTTAATCTCGTCAATTATATCTTCCCGGGAGTAATCGATTGCCTTTTGGGGACAAACTTCCTTACATATCTGGCACTCACCGCCATGGAAATAGAGGCATGCATCTCTGTCAATTACAAACTGATCTGGAATCGCACCTGCATGAGGTCTGTAAATAGCCTTCCTGGCACTTAAGGAACAATCAAATTCAGAGGGTACCGTTTGAGGGCACTTCTCCTGGCAAAGTCCACACGAATCACAAAGTTCTGGGTCAACGGAGGTTGCTTTCCTGCGCACTTTAATATTGAAACTCCCCACATACCCGTCCACCTCCTCTACCTCACTATAAGTAAAGACATCAATCAGGGGGTGTTTTACAACCTCCTCCATTATGGGACCAATATTGCAGGAAGCATTTTCCATGGTGAGCACCAACCCAGAAAGTTGGGTGACGTGCCCTCCCAGAGAAGGTGATTTCTCCACTAGGTACACCTGATAACCGGAGTTAGCAATATCGAGAGCGGCCTGCATACCGGCAATTCCTCCTCCAATGACCAATACTTTCTTGGTGATAGGAACGACCATGGGTGTGAGGGCTTCATTTTTTCTAAGCCGCTCAATGGTAGACTGGATTATCTGAATTGCTTTTTTCGTTGCAGTCTCTGGATCTTTTGCATGGGCCCAACTGCACCACTCTCTAATATTGGCAATCTCGCAATGATAAGGATTGATGCCCTGGGAGGATGCAACGCCCCGAAAGGTGTTCTCATGGAGGGAGGGGGAACAGTTACAATTGACCACTGCATCGAGCTGCTTCTCCTCAATTGCCTTTCGAATCAGGTCCTGGCCGGGATCAGAGCACATATAGATATAGTTTTCTGCATGAACGACTCCCGGACACTTCTTAATCTCTTCCACCACTTTCTCAACATTCACGGAGCCGGCAATATTTAAACCACAATGGCAGACAAAAACCCCTATTCTCTTACGTTCCATAACTTAGTACTTTTAATTGAAAATCATTTTTTTAGATAAAGATTCATGAGTATGGGACAATAGGCAACTAACAAAATGAT
>WTBG01000173.1 GCA_013139225.1 Deltaproteobacteria bacterium | reverse complement strand
TCAGGTCACTATTTTCGAAGCTCTGCCTGAAGCAGGTGGTATGTTAAGGTATGGTATTCCCGAGTTCAGACTTCACAAAGCGCTTTTAAATCGAGAAGTTGAAACTATTAAAGAACTGGGTGTGGATTTTGTATTCAATAAAAAGATTGGAAAGGATGTATTCCTTAAAGATATGGCAAAAAGATGCAATGCAATTTTTATTGCTACTGGAGCACATGATGATATCCCGCTTGGGATTCCCGGAGAAAAACTAAGTGGTGTCTATCTTGGCCTGAGATTTTTAAGAAACGTAAATATGGGAAAACCTGTGCATGTTGGTAAAGAAGCAGTGGTGATCGGTGGAGGTAATGTTGCAATAGATTGTGCCCGCGTAATGATTCGCCTGGGAGCTAAGGTAACAATCCTTTATAGAAGAATAAAGGAGGAAATGCCTGCTCTTGAGGAGGAAGTTCATGAAGCTGAAATGGAGGGAATAAACTTTATATTTCTGGGATCTCCCAATAAACTGATAGACAATAATGGTAAGGTGAGCGGCATTGAGGTTATGAAAATGAAATTGGGAGAGTATGACCTCGCAGGCAGAATAAGACCAGAGCCCACAGGAAAGACCTATCGGTTAAAGTGTGATACGGTGGTTACTGCAATTGGTGGAAGGTCAGAGACAGGTTTCATGAAAAAGGCTGGGATTAAGTTGTCAAAAAATGAAACAGTTGAAGTCGATAAGTACTCTCTTCAAACATCGGCACAAAAGATATATGCAGGGGGAGACCTGGTGACAGGTCCATATACAGTAACAGATGCGATGGGGTACGGTAAGAATTTCGCAAGGATTATTGATACCCACTTGATGGGAGCAGACAGATTTGATCAATTAAAGAAAGATTTTAAATATTCAATGGAGGTTTCAGTAGAGCCCCAGGGTGGGGAAAGAAACCAAACTTCATGTGTTACCTTTAAGGAATATAAAGGAAATTTTGGAGAGGTAACCTCTTCCTACACAAAAGAACAGGCAATGTCAGAGACGATAAGATGTCTCAGGTGTGATGTAAAAGAAGAGGAGGAAGAGGAAGAAGCTGTATTATAAATGAAGATTTAAAGTAACAAAGGAGCAAACAAAATGGTAGTTATTTCAATAAATGAAAAGAAATATAAAGCGCAGGAAGGAGAGAACGTTCTTAAAGTTGCCATAAGGGAAGGTATTGATATACCCTATTTATGTTATCAAGAGACCCTTTCTCCTTACGGGGCATGTCGGCTTTGTATGGTCGAGGTCATAAGTGGGGGAAAGCCGGGACTTACCACTTCCTGTACCTTACCTGTTGCAGAGGGACTTACCGTAGAGACAGAATCAGTAGAAGTCGTGCAGGTAAGAAAGGTGCTTCTTGAACTATACCTTTCTGAGGCCCCGGGTTCCCAGAAAATTCGGGAGTTGGCAAAGAAATACGGTGTGGATCGTTCAAGGTTTACACACATTGATGTTACCGCAAAAGGAGACAGGTGTGTTCTATGTGGTCTGTGCGTTCGGGTGTGCGATGAGATTTTGGGCATTGGTGCAATAAATTATGCTGGCCGAGGAACCAGTACCAGTATCAACACCCCTTGGTATGATACTTCCAGTGTCTGTATAGGTTGTGGCGCCTGTGAGTATGTATGCCCTGCAGATGCAATAGATATTTTTGACCAAGATGATGAGAGAATAATGGAAACCTGGAATAAAACCACCCTAAAGCTTAAGGAATGTGAGGAATCTATGAAGCACTTCGCTACTGAGAGGTTGGTAGAACTCGTGGGTAGTAAAAACATAAGTTTTACTAGGGAATTGGAAAATCTTAGTCCTGATGCTAAAATGAGAAAGGCAGCCGCCGAATTTCTCCTCAAACCCAAACGAAATTCATAATAGTACCCACTTATCTCTTTTTCTCATCTTTGAGGAAAGAAGCCAGAGAGTAGAAAAGCTCTATGCAATTTCTGTACGAAAATCCCCCTCTATATGGCATGCTCTGGCGGATTACTATAATTATGATGATCGATTTTTCAGTGGTTATATAAGTCACTGCATGATCATGAAAAACGACTGACAGGATCATGCCGGCCTTGTTGAAAAATGGTGTTTTGGATAAGGGGAAAAGGATACTGTCACCTTTTTCCTCCGCTTTCTATCAAGAAAGGAGGATGATTTGCTATGAAAAAATGGAGGTGTACGACTTGTGGTTATATTTATACAGGAGATAGCCCGCCGGATCTGTGTCCTGTTTGTAATATGCATAAATCGATGAAACCAGGAGTACTTTTTATCGAAGTTAAAAGATAACAGAATAATTCACCATTATTGGGAAGGCTGAAATAAGAGGGATCGAATCTCTCAAAAAAACATTTAAGGTCACAAATCTTCTTTATTTGGATGAAAGCACTCCTCATTATCCCTCCTATTTCTGATCCACGAGGTCTCCATATAGTGTCTCGTATCATATATTCGCATACCTAAAATTACAGTCATGGCCTGGCTGCCTGCCCTCCTTGCCCGAGCTCGGCCAGGGAGCTCGGCCAAGCCGATCCCAAAGGGCGTCGCAATCTCATTTCTAAAGATTGTGGGGCATATTATGAGGCTTTTTTTAAGAGATTGCGGAGCCTGTTCCGAGCTTCTTTGATGAGATTGCTTCGTCGCTAAAGCTTCTCGCAATGACAGTGTGTCTATGTGTGTTACGTCAACCGTCGAGGGATCTTGTTCCTCGCAATGACAGTTACTTAAATAACATTGTTATTATATTGACAAATTTAAACCAGATATTATATTGTACAGCATCAGTAAAAAAAATGAAAACAGGCAGTCAAATTAAAATAATTGATATTAGTAAATCTGAAGAATGATAAAAGGAAACAATCATTTAAAATTAAAGCACTTTATATTCACAACCTTAATAGAGAGGAGGGTAAAATGAGAACAGCTACTGTTTTACTCGGGGTCTGGCTGATTGCATCTTTACTGCCTGGATGTTACACAAAGTGCAAAAGAAAAGTTGAAGATCAGGAACAAGTTATCAGGGAGAAACAAGCAAAAATATCAGAGCTGGAAAGAAAGCAGGAGGAACTTAAAGCAGAAGTGGAAGGAAATGAAGCTTTCATGAGGGAACTTCGTAAGAAGATCGGCAATTTAAAAGGCAATAAAAAGATACTACTCCAACAGATTGAGGATAA
>WTBG01000165.1 GCA_013139225.1 Deltaproteobacteria bacterium | reverse complement strand
ATTCCACCAAAAGGTTATGCTATCGAGAATTATATTTTATTCGTTCCTTTGAGCGGCATATTAGGCTACACCATAGAAGCACGCTTGCTGTATCGCAGCGCTTCTCAGTCGTTAATCGATGAGCTTTAGGGTGAGGATACCATTACACTTCCTATCATTGAAATGTATTCTGAAACGACAAAAGTTGCCCTTCTTGAAGATTGATTTTAAAAACAAATTATTATGGAGGTTTAGACAATGGCGTTAGAAATAAATGATTCTAGCTTTAAGAGTGAAGTTTCCGAATCGCAGATTCCCGTGCTGGTTGATTTTTGGGCACCCTGGTGTGGGCCATGCAAAATGGTTGCACCAGTTCTGGAGGAAATTTCCAAAGAATACGAGGGAAAAGTTAAAGTCGTAAAACTCAACATTGATGAGAATCAAAGCACCGCAACTGAGTATGGTGTCAGGAGTATTCCCACACTAATCATGTTCAAAGACGGAAAAGTATTTGAACAAACGATAGGCGTTCAATCCAAGGAAAATATTAAACAAATGATTGATAAATCGTTGTAAGCAAACTGTATTCTGGGATTACAATCAATCATGTCCTGAGTTCAAATGAGACATTAACCATTTTAAATGCAGGAGGTTATTATGGATAATCTATTAACAAGACGGGAAATGATCAAAGGCGTAGGTGCTACGACATTAGGACTTAGTTTAACCAATTTCACCTCTTCTGCATTCGCACAATCTAAACATGACAGCCCAGCAGAGTACACTCCATTGGAGTATACTCTACCCCCCCTTCCCTATGCTTACGATGCTCTTGAGCCACATATAGACAAAGGAACTTTAATGATTCACCATGACAAACACCATGCTGGTTACGTCAAGAAATTAAATGCTGCACTGCAGAAACTGTCCGACGCCAGAAAGTCCAGCGATTACAGTTTGATTAAACACTTGTCAAAAGATCTAGCTTTCAACGGATCTGGTCATATTCTCCACAGCCTTTACTGGCAAAGCATGTCTCCTAAAAGGAGTGGAAAACCAAAAGGTAAACTTCTTGCTGCAATTACAAAGGACTTCGGGAGTTTAAAGAATTTCAATGACCAATTTCAGTCAGCTACTAAAGCAGTTGAAGGAAGTGGTTGGGGCCTTCTATGCTTTGAACCCCTTGGGAATCGATTGCTCATCCTTCAAGCAGAAAAACATCAAAATCTGTCTATGTGGGATGTGTATCCCCTTTTGGTTTGCGATGTATGGGAACATGCCTACTACATCAAATATCAAAATCGACGAGGTGAATACATCAAAAACTTCATGGAGATAATCAACTGGTCTACTGCAGAAAACCGTTATATTGAAGCGAAAAAACTTTGAGCAGGTAAAATGTTGTGCTTAGAGGCGAGCGTAGCCACTCTCCCTTCAATGGCAGAATAAATACAATGCTATACGCTATTTAGCAAACATTCTACTATTAATGGAAGGAGGTGGAAATATCAAAAAATGAGATATTATAAACTAAATTAGTGTACTTAATAAACAGTGCGCTTTATCAAGCATCAAGTAACCAGAATCCAGTATCGCTTCAACTGCCATGAGAATACTTTTAACTTGCAAAACCACTTGTTAAAGCAAATTCAAAAACTTATTAGATCATGGAGGAACAAATGAACCCTAAAGCTTTATTTAATATAAGTTATGGACTTTATATCGTTACTTCTAAAAATGGAGATAATATAAATGGGCAAACGGCAAATGCACTCATTCAGGTTACTGCGGAACCTCCCGCTCTCGCCATTGGATTAAACAATAAAAACCTTACGAATGAATATATCAAAAAAAGCAAGGTGTTTGTTGTTTCAATTCTTTCTCAGGATGCACCCTTAAATATGATTGGGCAATTCGGTTTTAAGTCAGGCAGAGATACTGACAAATTTGAAAACATTAATCACAAACAAGGCAAAACTGGAGCTCCAATTATTTTGGACAATACCCTGGCTTATTTAGAAGCAAAAGTAACTCATGAAATGGATGTAGGCACCCACACCATCTTTGTGGGAGAAATAGTTGAGTCCGATGTGCTCAAAGATGGTAAACCGATGACCTATGCATACTATCATCAGGTAAAACGTGGGACCACCCCTAAGACTGCCCCCACCTACCAAAAGGAGGAAATTAAACCCGCTTCATCAACAAGATACAAGTGTTTCATTTGTGGATACATCTATGATCAGGAAAAAGGGGATCCTGATGGAGGGATAGCTCCAGGAACACCTTTTGAAGACATTCCAGATACCTGGACGTGCCCGACATGTGGAGCCAGCAAGGATCAGTTTAAAAAGGTCTAAACCATCTCTTTATCTAAAGGAGTATAAAAATGTTTTTCAAACAGATTAAGGTTGAGGGACTTGGATGTCTTTCTTATGTTGTCGGCTGTCCTAAAGATGGAAGAGCCTTTGTCGTCGATCCCAAGCGGGACATCGATGATTATCTCAAAATTGCTGATGAAAATGGGCTAAAAATAACAGGTGTCATCGATACCCACATACATGCAGACCACATATCCGGGTCCCAGGAATTGAAGGCACAAACTGGAGCTACCATTTACGTCCATGAAAATGCAGATGTTGAATACGAACACAGCACTTTAAAGGACGGAGATCAGATTGAGATAGGAAATGTCAAAATAGATGTCATTTACACCCCCGGACACACCCCCAACGCTGTAACACTTGCTGTTACCGATAAATCAAGGGGTGACGATCCTGAACTATTACTTACCGGTGATCTTCTTTTTGTAGGAAGCGTCGGAAGGCCAGATCTAGCTGGTGGAGAATTGCTGGATGAACAGATTAACAACCTTCATAAAAGCCTGCATGAAAAATTGGGTAAATTCCCTGACCTGGTTGAAATATACCCTGCACATGGTGAAGGTTCTCTTTGCGGTTCAGGAATGAGTGCTAAACCATCTTCTACACTTGGTTATGAGAGAAAAACAAATCCATTTTTTAAACTCTCGTTCGATGATTTCAAAAACGAGCTGAACAGAATTACCCCTTTTAGGCCAAAAAACTTTACACATATTATCACCCAAAACAAAAAAGGGGCTTCCCTGCTATCCAGTTTGCAACCTGTAATTAAGTTAAAATTTACTGATTTAAAAAAATCCCTTGAAAAGGGCAACCCACTGGTAGATCTGAGGGATACTACTTCTTTTGGAGGTGCTCATATAGCCGGCAGCATAAATATTGGACTTACGCCAAAAGCCGGGACCTGGCTGGGGACTGTGGTTGATCCGGAAAATGAAATAGCCCTTTTAGCTTACAGCAAGCAAGACATAGATGATGATATAATCCAATTCAGAAGAGTTGGCTATGATAGGATTATTGGTTTCTTTATAGGGCTATCCGATTGGATAGCAAAAGGTGAGGACACAGGATTCCTACCTCAACTTTCTATCCATGGTTTGAACAGAGTTTTAAAAAAATACAGTAATCATCATGTTATTGATGTGAGAACAGATCAAGAGTGGAATGAAGGTCATATAAAAGGTGCTATCCACCTCCCGCTTCCAAAATTTATTAATAACGGTATCTCTTTGGAGAAAGAAGACCATATCAGTATGATCTGTGGTTCAGGATACCGCTCCAATATTGCTGCTTCTATATTAAAATCCAAAGGATTTGAGCATGTATACAGCGTAATTGGGGGTATGAACGCCTGGAAAACTGTTTATTAATTGGAACAGTAAC
>WTBG01000048.1 GCA_013139225.1 Deltaproteobacteria bacterium | reverse complement strand
GCGGAAAAGGTTCTAAAGCAGAATTGGGTTCATACCTTAGGGGAGGAGATATACAGCCTGTAAAAGCGGTTACAGGTTACGCGTTGAAAGCTTAAAAACGTACCCGCAACTCGAAGAGCGCATTTATTTTTTGAAAAAATAAAAAATGGTTTTAACAAGTAACAAATACTAAGAGACTTAAGTGAGGTGAAAAAAATGGTAGATAAATTTTGTGCTCTATGTGGCCAATCCCTTCCAGATGGGAGTTTAAAATACATTGTTCACATAGAAATCATTTCTGATTTTGATGGTATGATTTTGTGTCCTGAGCAAGATCCTTCAGAAGAGATACATAAGCTTGTCAAAGAAATGGACGATATGGATGTTCACGAATTAGAGGATGATGTTTATCAGGAACTTTCAGTCTATCTATGCGTGTACTGTAAAAATAGGTTTGCCAGGGAACTTGTTGACAGGGAAGAAGACTTCACTCCTAAAAAGGATTACGGGCATTTATACCATTAATCCACCTTGGCATTGCAAAAATGATTTCTCCAATAAAACCAGTATCCCAATTTTGCAAAACCCATTATTCCATCATTCCAACACTTAAGCGAAGCTTAAGTGTAAGCCCTATATGGGATTGCTATTTTGTTATGAATTGAATAGGTATGTCTTCCTTTGAAATCTTGCTCCCGATAGGGGATCCACATTCCGTACATAAATAATCATATTTATCTCCTTCTGGAAGAGTAAGGAGCAATTTTTTCCTTACCGGAACCGCCTTTTTGCATTTCGAACAAAACAGAGTTGAAGCCTCAAGTTCTTCAAATTGCTTAGGAGGTTTAGGAGCCCTCCTTCTTTGATCACGTAAATACTTATTTAAATCTTTCATATCTTATTATTTCCTTCCTATCATGCACAATCGCTTTTTGCAAAGTGAAAGGTGACTTTGCCGTTAGCTTTCAAAGGGAAATCTATTGATCATTATCACTTCTGCCCTAGTCATCTTCACCGAAGTACCTTCCCTGCTGAATCTCAATGAATACCATAAGTTCTGAACCCTTGTTGGCAATACGCTGGGCTACTTCAATACCAATATCAACATGCTCGCCTGATTTTAGCAACTCGATTTTATGTAAGTAATTATACCACACCTTCAGGATCATGCCATTATTTTTTTGACTTCCTTTGCTCAGTTGAATGGAGATGAAGAATTGTGAAAGGTGGCGTGCATTTTTAGAGTTGCTTTTGAAAGATTAGGCATGTCCAGTCTGTATCATTACGAGATCCTAACAGGGACAACTTTCTTGATGTAAAAGTTTTACTCACTTTTGATTTATTTTCAGATAGTATCCCTGAAAGAATTAAAATGCCGTTCGTATTAAGATGGCTGTAAAGATCATTCCGAAGTTTAATGAGTATTTCAGTGAGAATGTTAGCTACCACCAGATCAAACCTTTTATCCAGTTTTTTAAGGGAAACTTCTTTTATGTATACGCTATCAGTGACATGGTTCTTTGCAATGTTTTGTTTTGCGTAATTTAAAGCAATAGGGTCTATATCGATCCCTACTATTTTTTTGACGCCAAGTTTTGCAGCGGCAATACTCAGAATGCCAGATCCAATGCCAACATCCAGCATGGAACGAATAGGTTTACTGCTATTTAGAATACGGTTTTCTATTGCTTCAAGACACATCCTGGTAGTAGCATGCGTTCCTGTACCGAAAGCCATTCCCGGGTTTATCTCAATGATGACATCCTCTTCTTCTGGAAGGAAGAGTTCCCAGGGGGGTTTTACGATGATATGTTTGCCGATCCTGGTAGTGGTAAAAAACCTTTGCCATTTCTTATTCCAATCTTCTTCACAGATGGTTTTTAACTTCTGCTTTGGGGTGTCTTGAAGGGAGTGGAGTTTAGTTAAAGATTTTAGGTATAGGTCAAGAGCATGAATCTTCTGTTGTAACTGATTATCTTTTTTCAGGTAAGCGCTGATGAGTTTGCAATCTTCCCTGTCCGCTTTGACTTTCCCGGATGGAGTGTCTATGATTTCTCCATCTGCAATTACACCGTTTGATCCCAACTCAATCAAGAAATTAGCCAGGGCATCATGCAAGTTCCGATCTATTTCTATAGATATTTTAACCCATTGTTCTTTAGATGATTGAGTTTTGCTGGTAGGCATCTTCTTTTTCATGATAAAAATAATTGGTAGTTTTATTTTAACAAAATATTATCTATTTATAAGATCTGATGTGGTAATTAAAACTATCCTGGATACAAGATACTGGATAAAATACAAAATGAAATATCCAGTATCTTGTATCTTGTTTGGTATCTTTTAATTTATCAGAAATTGTATGTTCGAGCAACAGTAAGATGAGTGATATTACACCCCAGTTTTGCTTGACTTAAATAACTCATAGGGGTAATTTTAGCTAGCTTTTTAATTGTCTTTACCTTAAACCATCAGCTATGAGGCTGTGTCATAATCACACATCCTTGTGGTGGCCGCAGCCTTCAGGATGCACAATATGAAGGGATTACTACATTTTCTGAACGCAAGCTGAAGCTTGCGGCTACCATTTGCTATTGTGACACAGCCTCTTCACGGGTGGTAATTTACTGCTTTTTCACCAAGAGGGTTTCAGTTGAAGATTACAGAGATATTTACCAGCATTCAGGGAGAATCAACTTTTAGTGGATTACCATGTACCTTTATTCGCATGACCGGTTGTAATCTTCGGTGTAAATATTGTGATACTCCTTATGCTCTCGAGGGGGGAGAGAAATCGAGTTTGGACCAAGTTATGAACAAGGTGAGAGAATCGGGGATATCTTTAGTCGAGCTAACAGGAGGAGAACCACTACTCCAAAAGGAATGCTATTTACTGATTAGCCTTTTGCTCAAAGAAGGATATACTGTTTTACTTGAAACAAACGGGA
>WTBG01000279.1 GCA_013139225.1 Deltaproteobacteria bacterium | reverse complement strand
CCACACGGATCGAAAAATGAAGCAGCGCTTGCTGCCCACCTGCGTGAAGTGGCTGAGAAGGCTGGGTTTGTCGTTAAAAAGGATGATACTGGCAATTTGTGCGTTTCCGTACCTGCAACAACAGGATATGAAAAGATACCCACAGTAGTTTTACAAGGGCACCTGGACATGGTCTGCGAAAAAAATGAGGCGATTGATTTTGATTTTGCTAAAGATGCTATTCAATTGGTGCGTGATGGTGACTGGCTGAAAGCTGACGGAACCACCCTTGGTGCTGACAATGGGGTTGGAGTAGCAGCAGCATTGGCAGTAGCATTGTCAGAAGATGTCTTGCATGGTCCACTTGAAATTCTGCTGACTGTTGATGAAGAAACAGGGATAACCGGCGCCATGAGACTTTCCCCCTCCCTGGTTAGCGGCCGTATCCTGCTTAACTTCGATTCAGAAAAGCCAGGCACTGTCTGCATTGGTTGTGCAGGCGGTTGTGGTGTTACTACTAGCTTACAGCTTGGCTGGAAAGACACACCAGATGGAACAATTGGGATGGAGCTGAAGTTGACAGGCTTAATGGGTGGGCATTCCGGTATGGATATTCATGAGAATCGTGGCAACGCCGTTAAACTGATTGCGCGAAGTCTGCGTGCGCTTAATGAGCTGGATATCTCTATATCTGGCTTCCGCAGTGGCGACAAGCACAACGCTATTCCACGTGAGGGCACTGCTGTTATTGTTCTGCCGGTAGAGTGTGCGCCAAGAGTGCGGGAAATCATCGGTGATCAAATCAAGTCATTTACGGCTGAACTTTCCAACGAAAGTCAGATGTATATCTCCACCACCCAAATAAACCTGCCAGGCAGGGTTTTGTGTAAGGAGTCTTTCGAAACCGTGCTCAATATGCTTATGGATTTCCCCTGCGGTGTGTTGGCAATGAGCCGTGACATGCCCGACTTGGTAGAGACATCCAACAATCTTGCCTCGGCCAAAATAGAAGGCGAAGTTCTAATTACGCACAACAGCTCACGCTCTTCTTTACCACAGGCTTTGCAGGCAACAGTGAATCAGGTCGTGGCAGTGGGTGATCTTGCCGGTGCGATTAATAATGTAGAAGAATCTTATCCTGGTTGGAAACCGAATACCGATTCAAAGATCTTACATATTCTCGAAGATGCACACGAAGAAATTTTTGGGAACCGCCCGGATCGTGAGGCAACACATGCTGGCCTGGAATGTGGGGTTATAGGTGATAAATTTGATGGCATGGACATGGTGTCCTTTGGCCCGAATATTGTAAATGCCCACTCGCCAGACGAGGCCGTCAGTATCTCAAGCGTGGATAAATTCTGGAGGTTACTGCTCGGAGTAATAGGCAAAGTTGCCAGAGGTACTTATCATTAATACTAGTCGTCAAAATCTCCCGCTGGTCCTTTATCTGAGTTAATGAGTTTAGCTTTTTCATTTATTTTAGATGCAGTCCATTCTGACGGATCTTCAATGCGCCCTACCTTATGGCCAAGATCATATGAACCTGCTTTTAAAATAGCCTCAATAGCAAGTGGGGCTGTATCTTTTGCGCTAAGGACATTTACCAGCATGTTATAGACAAACTCCTCTACACCCTTTACCATCCTTTCCCTGATTTCATTTGGCTGTCCTGAAAGCTTGTTTTCAAATGGGAGATTGAGTTTCTTGTAGTTTCCACCTTTAATACCCTTTGAATTAGCATACTCAACCATCTCGTCCCACATCTCTTCTGTTGCACCGGAGTCTTTAATCTTAATAAAATTCCCACTGTCATCCAGTATAGTATTTCCATAGTCGTTTACTTGAAGACCCCAGGAGATCATTTGAAGCGCTGTGGCTACGTTTGCCTTTGTGGTATGGGTTTTGGCAGCAATTTCTCTCAGTCTGTCAGAGCTGTTTCCTGATGTACCATGCTGTGCACCGGATAAGTTATATTTCTCCAATGCCTGATGTATCTCAACAGTTAAGCCTACCTGGATTCCCTTGTCACTTGCCTCGATGCCATGTGTGGTGCCGTTGTTAAGGGCTATCCAGTCTGGAAAGATATCGTTGGCATTTAAGCCCTGAATAAGAAATGTTGCCTCGTTAACAGTTGAAAGCCCCTCTTTTCCTTTTATCTCTCCAACTTCTGTCTCAAGACCAGCCCATTTTGGGACAAAGGGGTTGAGTTCAATATTGGCTAAGAGGTTTTTATCGTCAGGGAGGTGGGAAGCGTCAATGGCAATTGAGGTAATGCCGGCATCAATCATGGTTGGAATTTCTATTTTGGCTGCTTCAATATCCTTGTCATTTTTAATCCCGTAATGGTCTGCATGTATTGCTACAGGTATGGTTATGCCAAGCTCGTTGCAGATAGCATCTACATATGTGGCGATATTCCAGTAATTAACAGCACAATATGCGCTGGCTCCTCCCTCAGACTTTGCAATCTCTATTATTATTCCTGCATTTGCTTTTTGGGCTGCCTTCAACGCACCACGGATTACGAAAGAATTTCGTCCGTTTGCAGCCATGGTCATTGCATTTCCCTTGGCAATCATGGCTCTGTCAATAACTTTGCCGCTGACGATTAAAGCCTTAGAGTTTGGAAAGAGTTTTACAATGTTTGGTGGCCGCCCTATCTCAAGGGCTTTTAAAAAATCTGGAGAATAATTTAATTGTTGTGACGGCATCGTATTACCTCCTTGTTATAAATGATTAGATAGTGCCTGAACGAGAACCTGTTTTTGCCTTTTAGAAATTCGGAGTACTAAATAAATAATTGAGTAATTTAAGAATTTAGGAATTGCGAATTGAGGAAGTTCCTGAATCCCTCAATTCCTAAATCCCCAAATTTATGATTGCTTGTCTCAATATTCGGCTTTTACCTGAATGAGTCTTTTTGGTCAGCCACTAAATAGAAGAGCAGTTTTTTATAACATATTTTCATTTCAAAGTATTGCAAAAAGGAACTGTTTGGTCAAGCAGGAAGGTATTATTTGATCACATTTCAACGAACTGTACTGGAGAAAGAATATTAACTATTGAAAATAAACGGAAAATGTTGTATAAATTAAATATTATTGTTAGTAAATTATTATCATAAAAGAGAGGTGAGGAAAAGATGCCAATTAAGATAAAGGATATGACCCTTTATTCTGTTCCGGAAGTAGCTCACAAGCTAAACGTTACCACAGTTACCATTAGGAATTATCTAAGGCAGGGGAAACTTAAAGGGCAGAAGGTAATGGGCAGATGGTTTATATCGGAAGAAGATTTAG
>WTBG01000371.1 GCA_013139225.1 Deltaproteobacteria bacterium | reverse complement strand
TGGGCTTGCTTTACCTGATTTGATTCAGGAGGGTAATTTAGGTTTGATCAGAGCTATTGACACCTATGACTATCGAAAAGGGCATCGGTTTATTACCTACGCCACCTGGTGGATTAAACAAGCTATGATGAGAGCACTTGACTGTCAGTCCAGAACGATCAGAAAACCTGTCTATATCAAAGAAAAATTGAGTCAGATCGAAAAAGCATCCAAGCGGTTGCTGCAGGAAAGCAAGCGGGACCCTACTTTGGAGGAAATAGCGGAAGAGGTGAATATCTCTCTTGAGTCTGTTGAAAAAGTAATACAAAGCTTTAGAGACTCGATACCATTTGATATTTCTACTGATGTAAGAAGTGAAAACTTACTGAACAATCCCTCACATCATGAAATGCTTTCCACCATTGATCACTTTACTTCAAAGGATCTCTCTCATGATATTGATCTGATTCTATCTAATTTAACCTCGCGTGAAAGAATAATTGTTAAACTTAGATTTGGCATCGGAGAGAAATGTGACCATACCTTGGAAGAGATTGGTGGAGCATTCAATCTGAGCAGAGAACGGATTAGACAAATTTTGGAGATAGCATTGGACAAACTAAGAAAGCCAGAATATATGGTAATACTTAAAGATTTCATGGGGTTAAATTGAGAAACTACTATTATTTTTCTTGACAATAACACATTTAAGGAGCAAAGAATATGAATCTACTGGAGTGACAAAACAAACTTGGAAACGGTACAGTTATTGTGCCCTGATGAATATAAGGCGAGTGGTGGCAGAACATAACAAAGACAGGAAGAGAGAATTTGAAGAAACAACCATACCTTATATGAATTCCCTCTACAATGCTGCATTACGTATGGCAAGGGAAAGAGCGGAAGCGGAGGGTATCGTGCAGGATACATATCTTCTGGCCTACAAAAATTTCAATAAATTTCAAAGAGGTACGAACTGTAAAGCTTGGTTGTTTAAGATTTTGAGAAATGTCTTTATCAACAGATATCGAAAAAATATAAAATCGCCTGATACTGTTCAGTATGAAGAAGTTGAAAATTACTACCTCTATAACCAGCTAACCTCACACCAGGATTCTTCATACATTGATTTTTTAAAGGAACCTGGTAGGTTAGAGGAGTTCATTGGAGAAGATGTAAACTCTGCTTTGCAGGGATTACCAGATGAATTTAAAGAAGTAGTAATACTATCAGATATTGAAGGTTTTACCTATGAGGAAATATCCCACATTATTGGCTCCCCTATAGGCACCGTAAAATCAAGACTTAACCGAGCAAGGAGATTCCTACAGAAAAAACTTTGGGACTATGCCGTAAAGAAAGGGCTTGTCAAGAGATGAAAGAAGGTAAGTTTCTTATCAAGGATTTGATATTACTTCCTAAGAAGATGTACTACATGTTTTTTAAAAGGCATGCTATGATAACCTGTGAGGAAGCTGCTCAACGCCTTTATGAATATTTAGATGGAGAGTTATCTCCGGCTGATTATGACAAGATCAAGTTACACTTAGAACTGTGTCGAAACTGCTGCCAACGTTTTGAATTTGAAGAGATTTTACACACCATTATACGCGATAAGACAAAAAGTGACAAACTACCTCCCTCTCTCAAAGATAAAATTCTAAAAGAACTAGAAGTTAAAGAATGAATTAGACTAGCTTTGCTGACTACCTCTCTTCTTCTCTCGCTTCCATTCTGATGCCATATAAAAAGTAAATCGACTTGGAACATTTATCCCTTGTCTTTTGTTATTAATGAAGAGGGAAGCTTTTTCATTTATTTCACCTCAATAGGGGGGATGGAATTTCCATCCCTCCAAACAAATTAAAAACATTAGAATACACACATTTTGTATAGATCTATATGGATTTATGAGAACAAGATTGGACACCACAATATAAAGTAGCCAAAGATTTTGAAAATTTACTTGACGTGCTGTGAGAAAACACTCTACAATAAATAGCTAAATAGGCAGATGCACAAATCATTATTAAATGGAGGACATCGTAATGGCTGAAGAATACAACTTTCCACCCTTTGAAGAAGAGATGAAAAAACTCTTAGATAAGTTTGGTGGCAAACGCATGGAGACCTATCAAGGGGAAGATATCACACCGTTATGGGATCTCAAAGGTGAGGGTCTTCCCTGGAGTCACAAATATTTATACGCCGCTCCTAAACTGGAAAAGATAGTCTTTATGGTGCAGAGTTTCAGAGACAAGCTCATGTCTTATGGAGCGAGCATCTGGCCGGATGATGAGCACGCCCTCCCCATCTTTTCTGTTTACTGGGCTGAAAGCGCCAAGGGCAGTTATTTCATCGCTGATTTTTATCCAACAGCCGATTGCATCTGCGATATACCCTATATGGAACAATACCTTGAACCGTTAGAAGACGCCTTTAATAAAGGCATGGAATACTTTCCTGCCCTTGGGTCGGGAAGAAACCCCAACTGGTTTAAAGCCCTATCTTCTCCTTATTGTTTGTCCGGCGACTTCTTCCCGAGCACAAAAGAGACACAGCAGCATATTCTTGAGATTATGACTTCCTATCTCAACATTTACTACGACCTATGGGAAAAGGATCAGCCAAGAAATCCTGAGTATATGAAATCATTAAATGCAAGGACAGATGCTATCAAGAGGAATTTTCGCGAAAAGGACCCAGGAGCATTCATGATGGAAAAAGCTGTAGGAGAAAAATTGGCAGATTTAGGTTTAAAGGTTCTTTTCTAAAAGAGATCTTTATTAGTAAGCTCTATACCATGAAGGAAAGATATAGAACATAGTTCGCTTCGCTCACAATTGGCCTGCCCTAGCGCGACTTGTAGAGTGCCATAGATACTATTAATATTCCGTGTGATAGAAGATTTAAGGCTTATTCCAATTTAGCTCAGTCTGGGTCAGGGAATGTTGGAGTACTGGAATGATGGAATAATGGATAAGAACAAGTTTGAAGCTACAAGTGTCTAAAATGAGCTAAGGTTAAAAACTTTAGGCACTTTAGTTCACTTAACACTTAAGTCACTTTTTGTTTTACGGCCAATTTGTCACTCCGCTCATTACCTTGAGAGGAATTCTTATAGAATTTGACTCTTCAGGATTTGAAGCTATTTTTTCAGCAAAGCTGTCAAAAGCATTTTCAGGACGCCCCATCTTTTTTGCCAGGAGTCTCACAAAATAGAGAACGTCTTCCTTTTCCGTCATCCTCTCTGCTATTCCCTCTATAATGACTGCCCGCCATTTCTTGTGTTCTGGGTCAGAATCACATATCTTAAATGCCGCGTTAGGATTCGACTTAATAGATTTCGCCATACGCCCTCCCGGTCGTGAACCACAGTATAGGTAATTATCATCACTGGCATAGGAGACCTCTACTGCATAGGGTTTGTTATCCTCAACCGCTAGAATCGTACCCCATCTCCATTCAGCTGTAAAATCTCGAATCTCCTTTTCTGTCATCTCTCTCATAACCTTACCCTCCAGATTGTTCGTTTAAATATATCTGCCCCAAATTCATACGACTAATTTTCTGTGAACATTTTTCACGACAATTCCATTTATGAAAATCGCGGGCACACCCCTTACCTTGATCGACCTGCCCAGCTTGATATCCACCTGAACTTGCTTTCCGATGAGCTAAGTATAAGGAAGCTCTTCATGTATGTCAATCAAAACATGATTGTAAAATGTGGATATTATCACGGTCAGCAGCTGAAAGCTAAAAAATCCCTCTGTAGCAATTTTGTAATGACTTTTTTATTTTCATCAAGTTCCTATTTATAATTACCGATAGTTTTATAAAAATAACTTTAGCCCTGAATCTGTCATAATTGCCTGCTGTTTAAGTGAGTGCTACGAAAGATGAAGATAAGACAAAGGGGCAACATAAACAAATTAAACTATCATCAATAACAAGGTCATTGTCATGGATAAAGCAGAACAAACTTGTCCTGAGGAAAATCAAGATCAAATCGGGAATGCCAAAGCATCCACGAATAGTGAGATGACACTTAATGGTATACCGCAAAAGAAAACCATGACTTCTTTAATGCTGGCCATTTTTTCAGTATTAACTTACTTACTTATCTTCACTCTTATATATTACTTATACGGAAAAGGTATGGCTATTAGTGCCATTATTCCCGTAATTGTAATAGGATTGCTCTATGGACGTGTACCTGGAATATGTGCTGGTATCCTCAGTTATCCCATAAATATTCTTATGTATGTACTCTTCGGAGCAGGATGGTCGGGAGGAATGACACTGGGTGGGGGGGGTATCCCGGGAACCTTTGGTCTCATACTTATTGGTACGGTAATAGGATATGCTAGTGATTTAAGCAGCCAACTAAAAAAACATCGTGACAAACTTGATGAGTTAGTAAAGCGTAAAACTGAAGAGTTACAAGCATCCAATACAAAATTAAAAGAAACAAAAGAGCATTTGGACAATCTAATAGAGAGCTCAATAGATTGTATTATGGTCTCTGATAAAACCGGATATATCACAAAAGTTAACAGATATTTTTTAGATCTATTGGGTTATAGTGAAGAAGAGGTAATAGGGAAGCATGTGATGTTTTGCGCTCCAATGTTTGAGGAAGGAACATATGAAAGTACTACAGGAGATATGTTGAAAATAGGCAAAGAGTTTGCTGATGATGCACATAAAATGATCTCAATTTTGCTTGAAGAGGGGAATGTTACCAACTGGGAAGCTTGTTATTTCCGCAAGGACAATAAAGTTGTTCCTATCGAACAAAATATAGTTTGTCTATACAATAGAAAAGGAGAAAGAACTGGAGCTGTTGCTATAATCAGAGACATCACAGAAAGAAAAAAGGCAGAAGAATCATTAAGAAGTTCAGAAGAATATCTGGAGAATATTATAGAAAGCTCTTTGGATTCAATCATCACAACTGACAAAAAAGGGTATGTTACCAGAGCCAATAAATCTTTTTTGAAATTGCTTGGACACAAAAAAGATGAAGTACTTGGAAGGCACATGGCCGAATTCTCTCCTATGGAAGAGGGAACTTATGAGTCAACAATAGGAACATCGGTACATATTGATAAAGAGTTCTTTGATAAAATACTGGAAGACATGTCAATCATGGCTAGGGAAGGCAAGTTGTCTAACTTGGAATTCTACCTTGTGCGTAAAGATGGAAAGGTGATCCCTGTTGAGGAAAATATAGTCTACTTTTCCGACAAGGAAGGTAATACAAATGGAGCAGTTGGTATAATAAGAGATATAACTGAGAGGGAAAAATCGGGGCGTGAAATCAGAGAAGGCAAGGAATTCCTAGAGAAGATCATTCAAGGAAGTAAAGATGGAATAGTTATATGTGATGAGAAAGGTGATATTCTCTCCGTCAACACTTCTATGGAAAAACTGAGTGGCTTTAAGAAAAAAGAATTGATTGGGAAACACACCTCAATTTTGGTAACTGAAGAGAAAGGTATGAGGGAAAAGATTCTCATAAAAATATCAGAACTGTTTGAAAAAGGTTTCACTTCATATGAAACGTTACACAAGAACAAAGATGGGAGTTTCATTGAGGTAGAATGTAACACCTCAGTAATTAAAGATGAAAAAGGGAATCCCACTGCCGGAGTATCTATTATAAGAGATATAACTGAGAGAAAAAAGATGGAACAACAACTCCTCCAATCTGAGAAGTTAAAATCCCTGGGAGAACTAGCAGGAGGAGTAGCCCATGACTTTAATAATGTACTCGCTGCAATCCTGGGTAGGGTTCAACTATTGAAAATACAATTCAAACCTCCTTCTGGCAAACAGGAAAAAAGAAAATCAATGCTTGATCTGATGAAAAGTTTAGAGATTATCGAAAGGGCATCATTAGATGGTGCTGAGACAGTAAGGAGGATTCAAGAGTTCTCTAGAAAAAGGACCGATGATAAAAACTTCACTAAGTCTGATATTAATCAATTACTAGATAATGCTCTGGAATTTACCAGTGTTAGGTGGAAAAATGAAGCTGAGTCAAAAGGAATAAAAATTAACATTCAAAAAGAGTATTCGTCTCTTCCTTCCACACTGGGAAGTGCAGCAGAGCTGAGAGAAGTATTTACCAATCTTATCAATAATGCTCTCGATGCCATGCCTCAAGGTGGAAGCATTAAAATCAAGACCCACAAAGAAAACAGCCATATCCTTGTAAAAATAGAAGATACAGGTGCTGGTATCCCTGAAGATATAAGAAACAGGATATTTGATCCTTTTTTCACCACCAAAGGTGTTCAATCAACTGGATTAGGTATGAGTATATCCTATGGGATTATCCACCGTCATAAAGGTACAATTGTGGTAAATAGTAGTGAAGGTAAAGGCACTACCTTCACTATAAAACTTCCCATCCTTGAAAAATTACTTGGGGAAAAAGGGAAGGTGGTAACAATACCAAGAAGACAAAGGAAAGCAACAATTTTGGTTGTTGATGATGAAGAAGATGTAGGACAGCTTCTATCAGACATATTGACTAGCGAAGGTCATGAAGTTGAAGTTGCTTCTAATGGCAGTCAGGGGATTGAAATGTTTAAGAAGAAGTCATTTGATATGGTTTTCACTGATTTGGGTATGCCTGGTACGTCTGGTTGGGAAGTAGCAGAAAAGATCAAAACTATCAATAGGAGAGTGCCTGTTGCTCTTCTCACAGGATGGAATATAGAATTAAAAGATCAAGAGATGAGAGACAAGAATATAGATATTGTTATCCACAAACCCTTTGAAGTGGAGCGGGTTCTCAGATCAATTCATGAAGTGATGGCACTCGGTGATAGGTTAAAGGCAGTTTAACTGGTAGGTTAACCATAGGATATTGAAGACATTCTCCTCACACGAGATTTTCTGAACCATTATATCAAATCTTCATTACGCACATTTATTCCACTAGAAAACCACCAGAAGTCTCTCATGGCAAAATGACCTTGAATCAAGTTTGATCAAGATACACCTCCCTTTTAAAAACCCCTTAAGAATATCAGCAAACCTTAAAAACATTGATAGAAATTAAAACCAGAATTTGCAGTGGATAGCTACTGCAAATTCTGGTTTCTGCTTATATAGAATACCCAAGTGGTTTTGTTAGTTCCTGGATCCCTGCTTTCCCAGGGATGACAGACAATGATACAAGTGATTGACAAAACATGTCATTCCCGCTCAAGCGGGAATCCAGTCTTTTTTGTAATTTTTATCTGAGCATTTAACTTGGGCTTTCTGGATAACCATATTCTGGTTTTAATTTCTATCTTGTCTTGCCTGAAATAACTGTTTGAATTATACTCAAATTTAGATTATTATTGCTTTGTTCGAATACTATTAAACATATAAACATAAAACCTTTTCAACCTCAAACATACGGGACAAACAATGAATGAAACTACGATTCTACAAAATTTAGAAGCAATCGCAGAAAAACTGGATGTTAAAGTAAATTATGAGAATCTCAGGAAGAGACACGTCTTTTCAAAAGGAGGCTTTTGCAGGCTGAAAGAAGATAAGATAGTCATCATTGACAACACACTTAACTTATCAGACAAGATAGATGTATTAGCAGATGCATTAAGCCAGCTTGACCTTGAAGATATTTATATGCCACCAGTAGTAAGGAAAATACTAGACAGAAAAAGTAATATGAACACTTCTTCTGATCAAAGCCACAACCAACAAGAAGAAGCCAAACCAGAAGAATAAAAAAGGGGGTAGAGCTTAGATTTTGAGCAGCTTGAAAAGATATATCAACCTCTACGAAAGCGGAGAATTGGACGAGAGGATAAATGCCCTGGAGGAACTATTAACTCACTGTTGCCTCTGCCCCTGGGAGTGCAAAGTCAATCGTAAGAAGGGAGAGACAGGAATCTGCCAGGCAGGTCATGATCTCACAGTAGCCAAAGCCCTGCCACACTTTGGGGAAGAACCTGTTCTAACAGGTAACAATGGCTCAGGTACCATCTTTTTCACGCATTGCAATTTGAGATGCCAGTTTTGCCAGAATTATCAGATCAGCCAACA
>WTBG01000003.1 GCA_013139225.1 Deltaproteobacteria bacterium | reverse complement strand
GAAAAGGCTCAGCAGACCATTACTCAAGTGGCAATGAAGTTGGAAGAAGATGGTAAGATTACTATGGGAGGTCGAGGAGGTGAGGAGGTCTTTGTTTAGTAGCGTTATCAAGGGGCAAGATGAAGAAAGGCTTTTTATAAAGTCGTATGCTATGAGAGATATGCTTACTCAACCCAAATTGCAGAAAGTAGAGGACTGTTCTGATAGTTTCCCTTTACACGTATCATCAGATTCTAAAAATAAAACCGAAAAGCTTCTACAAGAAATAGAAGATAGAGAAAAATATATCAAACAAATGACGGGAAAAACTGACAGTTTGGAAAAGGAGGCCTATGAGAAAGGCTTTGCTCAGGGAGAAAAAGCAGGAATGGAATTGGGGGAGAAAAGGTTTGATTCAATTCTTAAGGGTTTTACTGAGACGTTAGAAGGTGTGAGGAAGATAAAAGAAGAAGTTTATCGTAATAGCGAGCAGGAAATGGTGGAACTGGTACTTGCCATTGCACGCAAGATAATCCAAAAGGAAGTAAGTACAGACAGAAAAATCATTCTTGACATAGTAAAAGCAGCTCTCAAATATGTTGCTGATCAAGAAGAGATCAGGGTGCGGTTAAATCCTTCTGATTTGGAATTTGCCAGCCAGTATAAGGGGGAAATATTGGATGGGATAGAAAAGACGACTTTTGAAAGTGATGTGGAGGTTCTGCGAGGGGATGCTGTTATTGAAAGTAATTACGGAATTATTGATTGTGGCATTGAAAAACATTTACAAGAGGTGGAAGAGGCTTTAAGGGCGCAAGCAGGAAGTGATGCTCAATTAGAAGGAAAGATAGATGAGGTTGAGTGACTCATGACAGTCAAACTTGATTGGAACAGGTATCAGGAAACAATAGATAAGGTAGCTCCCCTTGCCTTTCATGGGAAGGTAAACCAGGTAGCGGGTATTACCATTGAAGGGTATGGAACCGATTATTTTATAGGAGAGCTTTGTGATATTTATACAAGGGGGGATAATTCGCCTATCAAGGCAGAGGTGATAGGATTTAAGGATGGACGAATAGTGATTATGCCTTTGGGTGATGTACGTGGAATCGGACCGGGAAATCGCATAACAGGTTTAAAGCGAAAAGCTACTGTAAAAATCGGTGATGAAATACTCGGCAGGGTTATAGACGGGCTGGGAAATCCTATTGATGGTAAAGGGGATCTCTCTTTAGAGAAGGAGTATCCTCTTTATACTGATCCTATCAATCCCCTGCACAGGGGACGGATAACAGAGCCCATGGATGTTGGCATCAAGGCTATTAATGCATTACTTACCTGTGGTAAAGGGCAGAGAATGGGTATCTTTTCAGGATCTGGAGTGGGCAAAAGCGTCCTTTTAGGGATGATGGCCAGAAACACCAGTGCTGATGTAAGTGTTATTGCCCTGATAGGAGAGAGGGGACGTGAAGTACGAGAATTCATTGAGAAAGACTTGGGAGAAGAGGGCTTAAAAAGATCTGTAGTGGTTGTTGCTACTTCTGAAGAGTCTCCTCTGGTCAGAGTCAGGGGAGCACTGGTTGCAACTACTATTGCAGAATATTTTCGAGATAAAGGCAATAATGTTCTCTTCATGATGGATTCTATTACTCGATTTGCTATGGCTCAGAGAGAAATTGGACTGGCCGCTAATGAACCTCCAACCACTAAAGGTTATACCCCATCTGTTTTTGCCATGATTCCAAAACTGGTGGAAAGGGTAGGAAACCATTGTGAGAAAGGAAGCATTACGGGATTATATTCGGTTCTGGTGGAAAATGATGATTTCAATGAGCCCATTTCTGATGCCGTAAGGTCTGTTTTAGATGGACACATTGTTCTTTTAAGAGACCTGGCTAACCGAGGTCACTACCCTGCTATTGACCCGCTTTCCAGTGTGAGCCGCACCATGATTGATGTTGTTTTTAAGGACCATTTGGACTATGCCCGTCGTCTTTTAAATATCCTTGAAACATATAGAAAAGCAGAAGATTTGATTAACATTGGTGCCTATGTTTCAGGAAGCAATTCCGAAATTGATTATGCTATCAGCATGATTGATAAAGTGAATCAGTTTTTACAGCAGCCTATTGAAGAGAAGGTTAGTTTTGAGGAGACGGTGCAAATGATGAAGAAGTTATTTGATTGATACATACTCATAGGAACATTTCATGTACAGGTTCAATCTTCAATTTTTACTTGATTATAGAAAACGTGTCGAAGAAGGAATACAAATCGAGCTGTCCCACATTCAGAGGGAATTAGAGAAGGAAAGACAGCTGATCATTTCTTTTAAGGAAGAGAAGAACTATTATGAAGAGGAGCTTGTAAGGAGAGAAGAGAAAAGGATTGATGTCGACGAAGGCATTTTGTATCGGGATTACCTGAAGGGGATGAGAATAAAAATAAAAAAGCAAAGAGAAATTGTAGCCAAGATACTGCCAGAACTTGATAAAAAGCGAGATGAGTTACTGGCCGCAACGAAAAAGAGAAAGGTTCTGGAAAAGGTAAGGGAGAAAGATTGGAAAAGGTTTGTAAAAGTTTTGGCAAGAAGTGATGGGATGTTTATGGATGAGATAGGGATTAGGAAATATCAGAGGAGTATGTAGCAAGTTTGATAAAGTAAAGTTTGACAATAAATTATGTTTTTTAAAAGGGAGATGAAATGAAACCTTTAATGACATTCAGGAAGATTCCGATTTCAAGCAAAAACATAATGATACTTATACTGCTTTTGTTGATATTTAAATTATTTTTTGCTGGGTATTTCGTGACAAAAAGATGGGGACTTTCCTTCTCTCCTTCCCCGAGTCAAGCAGTTGCCCAGGAAAAATCTTCGGAAGTAAAAAGTGAGGAGATAAGTGGTGTGGTAAATGATGAGCAGGATTTTGAGTATTTAAGCCTGCTGGATAAGAAAAGAAGTGAATTGGATAGAAAGGAAAAAGAACTTACGCAAAAAAAGGAACAATTAAATAAGCTTAAAACTGAAATTGGAAACACCCTGGATAATTTGGCACAGAAAGAAAAGGGGATAGATAAAAAAATCAGTCAGTTGATTACCCTTAAGGAAAGTATGGAAGAGGCAGAATTGAAGAAATTAGCAAAAGTTTTCGAAGCTACTCCCCCGGAGCAGGCAGGTCCTATGTTTGACAAATTGGATGTAGAACTTGCAGCGAAAATTCTTTTTAGAATGAAAGGAAGAAATGCGGGCAAGATCTGGGGCTATGTTGATCCTGATCAGGCAGTGAGGATTAGCAGAGAATTATCTAACATGCAGTAAGGTTCTCTGGTAAAGTTATCATGCAATGCGGCAAAAATTACCTATCATAAATTCCCCTTCTAAAACCATTCCTTGGTTATAAATCTTCTAACTCATTAAAAAACATTGAAATAAATAAAATCCTCCATGTGGCATACTACCTGCTAAGAGATTTGGATAGCATTTAGTCTGTTTTAGAAAGGAGTGATTTTAATAGAAGCTTTTCCTGTAAATATTATATCTGATATGCCAGCTGATAAAGCGAAGATACCCACCCCATCGGATAAGGGGGGGGAGGAACCTTTTGCTGGTGTTTTTGCGGTCCTCACATCCGAAAGCTCCTCTTCCCAACCAGAGTCATGGGATAGGAAGGAAGCTTATGGGTTTGAAAAGAGTGATAGGGATTCTGCACAGCTACTCAGTGACCATTCGCCTGCGGAAAACCTGGTGGGTGTCAGTACAACCCAGATATCTCATCCAGAAGCAGGATCTCAGCAGCAAGATATTTCAGG
>WTBG01000065.1 GCA_013139225.1 Deltaproteobacteria bacterium | reverse complement strand
AACTGCCAAGTATTATTATTTTAGTATACTTTGGCAGTCCAGCCTTCTATTAAAACCATTTCCTTAAAGCACGTTACTAATCAGATTCAACATCCGCAATAGAACTGTGGCTTTCCGTCCCCTGATTGCTCAGGGTTTGGCTTTGTCGTACATTATTAATTTGTAATTATTTATATATCATACTAAATCTTTTTGTCAAGGAAAGAACTACGCAACGTACAATGAGCAAAAAGCCAATATCTCTTGATAAGTTGCATTTAGATGCAATGGCGTGAAATGTAATATTCATGCAGTTATATTGCACAAAAATTCATGCAATTTGATTAACGTCTAACGGAACATACTGGCTGCTTTTAACTCTTTGAGAAGTTCTTATTATAACAGAGATACAAGAGTCTTGCTGAACGCTTCTTTGGATTGGACAAACTGTTTCCATCATACTTCTTGAAAATAAAACCCGCCTTTTTTAACAGTTCATCAATTTCATGAGCCTTATAACCTCGTTCAATATGTTCCTCCTGAAATTTTCTGTAGAGTCCGCCATCTTTTAAAAATCCAGTTATTAAGCAACGGCCTAAAGCTCGCTTCTTATTAAAAGATGTTTCGATGATAATTGTTAAATTCTTATCATGTGTTGTTGTAGTACTACACCACAAGTCTTCTAATCCCTCAAATGTGTTCATGTCAAATGCGAATAATCCATTCTGACTCATGTGCAACTGAACTCTATGAAATACTTTCGCTAAATCCCGTTTTAATGTGAGATAGTTCAAGCTGTCGAACATGCAGGTAATAACATCAAAAGTCTGTGGCAAGGATAGTTGACGGATATCCCCTTGTAAAATTCTTGCATGTGGTGCATTTTGTTTTGCATAATTGATTTGATGCTTAGATGAATCCAAGCCGACTGCAGAAAACCCTTCCTTACATACGAACTTCAATAAAGAACCTGTACCACAACATAAATCCAACCAAGTGGAAGTATAAGGTGCTTTTTTCCTTACGACCTTGCGAAGGAAAGGCCACATTTTTTCACCCCAGGATTCCCATTTGTCATTATAAACATAAGCAAAGTCATTTCCATAGATTGCTTTCATAACCTCTTTCCACGCTACAGTTTAAATTCAATGTCGTTCAATGTTGGCTGTGAGGTTATGGAGACCCCTTATTTGGTTTTCCCATAGATTTCAACTCGACAGTATTCTCTGAAACCTAGCTTTTTGTAAACATTCTCCCCCTTTGGTAAAGATTCGAGAACACCTACCCTGTACCCCATTTTGAAAGCATCTACCAGGCTGTAACGTGTTATTAAAGACCCGAACCCTTTTTCCCTTTTTGAGGGAATGGTTGATACTAAATTGACTTCGGCTACACCAGCAATTAGAAACAGCAGTGAAGTAGCTACTGGTTCCCCATTATAAATTCCCAGGTATAATCTTTGTTTAAAATCATCGTTAATATGGAAGGACTTGATGAAATTCATATACATTTCTTTAAAAGAACTGGATACTCCCAGACCAACTGATGATGTTTCCGCCCACATTTCAAGTTCCGCTTGTTTTTTGACAGGTTGAATGGTCATGCCTTGCGGCATAGGAATTTCCTTGTTGGAATTCAAAAGGTCTGCAGCCATGCAAGGAACACTTCCTCTTAATGAAAAACCATTGGCCTCCAGGCGCTCAATAAAATCTTGCGACATTGATTCTGGGAAAACCCACCACAAGCAGGGCATCTTTCTGGATTCAAAGAAATGAATCGTATTCTCTATTTTTGAATCTATATCCCCTTTGACAGGTTTAGTGGAAGTTATAAAGTTGAGGGATGCTACTGGCACACCCGTCGTCATTCTGATTATTTCTCCTTCATGCTCAATTAAGGATTGTGGAAGTTTCCCCCAGTATTTAATGCATTCAATGAAATTAGCTTTAATACCCTTAATAACTTTTTCTTCAGAGAAATCCTTAAGAATTCCAGTCACTGCTCTTTTCTCCTCTTCATTGAAATTATCTCAGTATAATGGCAGTTTGCAACCATATAATCCCAGAATTGCTGGGTTAAAGATTGAGAAGTTTTTGTGCATTTCCTCCCAGAACTGCTGTGATTTCTTCCTCCGTAAATGTAACCCCCTCTACTGCCTTTTGAGGAAGGTCTTTCAAGAGTTGTACCCAGTCCTTATTAGACATGATCGAACGTAAGGATGGACTGTCTGATCCGAAAAAGATTCGCTCGGACTCTGTGAAATCTATTAATTCACGTAGTGCCTTGCAGAAAAATGAATAGTTTCTAGTTGCCGTCACTTGCCAGGCTGAAATATCAGCCATTATGTTTAGTTTGACATTCATAATCGAGATCATTTGAGTATATCCAAACAATCCACCACTGTGAGCAGCAATAATAGGAAGGTCGGGAAAGTCAGTAGCCAGATCATCAAAATGAATCGCCTGGGAATATTTACTTCTCAGTGGTACCATCATGGAACCAGAATGGATGAGGACAGGTATTTTCAACTCGCAGGCCTGCTCAAGCAGGATATAAACCTCCTTTTGATTAGGATAAAAACCAGCGCAGGGGTGAAGTTTCAATCCCTTCATGCCCCACTCACTTATGCATCTTTTGAACAGGTCCGGGGCTTCTTTGCGCCGGGGATCAACTCCAGCAAAGGCAACAAGCCGATCTGGATGCTTTCGAGCTAATTCAGAGTATTTCTTATTCACTTCTTCAATGGGAACCTCAGGGTCTCCCAATGCTACACCAAAATCTACTGGGAAAATGACACTTTTATCAATCCCTGCCTCATCCATTTCAGCAAGAAGACCCTCAGCTTCAGGATCATCACTTGTTTCCATGAGCGTATCGCCGACTGCTTCATTCGATT
>WTBG01000382.1 GCA_013139225.1 Deltaproteobacteria bacterium | reverse complement strand
AGAAACTTTTCCCCTCCCGGATGTAACGATATCCATAGATGAAATGGAAGGAGAAAGGGTAAAATCTATAGAGGTGGAATTTGCTGATCCGATAGACAGTCCCTTTTACTATTTTTTGTACTTCGATGAAGGTAAATGGCAGAGATGGCATCTGCAAGAGGAGGAAGCCCCGTTTGAAGATTGATAATTTCTATTGATAATCCTGCTCAGTGTGATAGCCTCCATTTCATAAGTCAAAATAATAACCAGGACATTATGTTATCAAACGTTCATTCAAGATGAAACAAGTTTTATACTTACCAATAGCCTGCTTGATGATTTTATCTGTCCTCGTTTTTGGCAATTCTCCTGTCTTTGCTTTTGAGGAAGAGGCATTGATGCCCCGTGTAGAAATTATCACCCCCGGTATGACCCGTACTATAGAGATCTCCCAGAATTACAGTTCCCCTCAGGATTTCAGTCATTTTCTGATATTGGTTTTGGGGTATGGGGGGTTGAGTATAACCCTGAGGAAAATCGATACGGAAGGAGATCTCCTTTTTTTGACCGGGGCGGGGGTATCTCCTGCAGGGATAGCTCCTATTTTCAAGTTTGGAATAACTGAAGTGACCTTGAGAGAAGCGGTAGAGATTGGCAATGAACGTTCTCCCTACGGATTATTATGGATTTTGAGTTGGGTTGACTCACCTGTACATAATCCTCCCTATCATTATACCCTGGTGCTCTCATTCTAAATAATTTGCATCAATATCTCCTGCTTGGTCCATAGCCACAGTTGTCAAAAGTCACTTGAAAAATCATTGTAAATTGGGTATTATCCTTTTCTAAAGAAGGATGTGGTTTATGATTCTTGTTGTCAGAGATGCAGTGAAAATTTATGAATTGGGTTCCACTAAAGTTCCGGCTTTAAGAGGTGTATCCCTGGAGATAGAAAAAGGCGCATTTACATCTATCATGGGCCCTTCTGGTTCAGGAAAGTCTACTTTGATGAATATTATTGGCTGCTTAGATCGGCCTACTGAAGGCATCGTAGAAATTGAGGGGATAGATACGACTAAGATGGACCGTTCACAGTTGGCTTATTTGAGGAACAGAAAGATAGGATTTATATTTCAAAGTTTTAATCTTCTTCCCAGAGCAAGTGCCTTAGATAATGTAATTCTACCTTGTCTTTACAGCGACCAGCCTAAGAATGATTATAAGGAAAAGGCTCTTGGGTTATTGAAATTGGTTGGATTGGAAAGCCGGGTTATGCATAAACCAAATGAGCTCTCAGGGGGACAGAAGCAGAGGGTTGCTATAGCTCGTGCCCTGGTAAATGATCCAGCAATCATCCTGGCAGATGAACCCACGGGTAATGTGGATTCTCGCTCCGGGTTGGAGATCATGGCTTTGCTCCAAAAACTGAATGATGAGGGTATGACCATCCTCATGGTTACCCATGATCGCTATATTGCCCAACATTCAAAGAGAATTGTTTTCTTTGGTGACGGTAAAATTGTCAACGAGGAAGTGGTGGAAAAAAGGGAATATGCTGCTCACGAGATTGAAAAGCGGTCTACACAAGAAGGGGAAGAACTGTTATGAAGTTGCCGGAAATCATGCTTGTCTCTTTAGAGGGTTTAAAGTCAAACATGCTTAGAACAGTGCTGACCATTTTAGGAGTCATTATTGGCGTTTTAGCCATAGTGCTGTTAATTTCACTCTCTCTTGAGGTGAGCAGCCAGGTTGCGGGTAACATCAAATCGTTGGGCTCCAATCTCTTTTTTGTCTTTCCTGCCGATCCACAAAGCAATGTTGCTGCATTTGTTACCAGTAAATTGAGGCCCAAGCATGCCAGAGATATTGAGCAAAAGAGCAGTTATAATATTGCCGCCTCATCCCTTATTAACAAAACTGCCGTAGTTAAGTATGGCAAAAAATCTCGAGGCACGACTGTTGTTACCGGCAGCTTGCCCAATCTACCCTATGTGAGGGATTGGGAAGTAGTGAAAGGACGTTTTATTAAAAAGAGTGATCTCGTTTCAAACAGGAAGGTCTGTGTAATTTGCCAGGAAGTTAACAGAGATTTGTTTAGAAGTGTTGATCCTATCGGCAGGAATCTGGTCATTAATGGAAGAAATTTTAAAATTATAGGAGTAATGGCAAAAAAGGGTTTGTTCTTCAATATAAACTTAGACGATCAAGTGTTTATTCCCTTGACAACCGCCCAGAGATTTTTCAATACAAGTGAACTCAATTTTATCATGGTAAAAGTTATAAATGCAAATCATATAGGACCCTCCATGGCAGAAACGGAAAGAATATTGGCAAAGCATCTTAGTGAAAATGATTTTTACGTTCAAAGTCAGGGACAAACCCTGGATATTTTTTATCAGATTACCTCTATTCTTACCATCATGCTGGGAGCTATAGCCTCTATCTCTTTAGTAGTGGGAGGGATTGGTATAATGAATATCATGACAGTAGCTGTAACTGAGAGAACAAAAGAAATTGGAATCCGCAAAGCTGTAGGTGCCAAAGATAGCGATATCTTACTCCAGTTTTTAGCAGAAGCCATGGTTATATCACTTATGGGAGGATTAATCGGAATCATAATATCATATGCGGTAGCGTACCTTATTTCATTCCTTTATCCTACTTTTCATTTTAGCATTTCGCATTTTGCAGTACTGTTAGCTGTGGTTTTCGCCTTTTCAATAGGTACTTTTTTTGGCGTATATCCTGCTTATAAGGCATCTAACCTTGATCCGATCACTGCCCTGCATTATGAGTAAAAAGCGTGAACATTCTGTTTGTTATTTCGCTGTGTTAGCAAAGTTGTCGAAAATTTTAATCGAGAGGTATCATGACAAAGACAAAGGTTACTAAAAAGATCATAATCGTCATTTTCATGCTTGCACTTTCAGCTCTATTTCTTTTGAGATATATGCCGCAAGAAAAGGTTCAGGTGAGTACCGTTGAGGCAGTTTTAAGGGATTTAACTCAAAGCATTTCATATTCAGGCTCAGTTGAGTCACGCAATCGGGTTAGGATCGGTTCTAAAATTGCTGGTAGAGTATCTGCTGTATTCTTTGAAGAGTTAGATGATGTGCATAAAGGTCAGACGCTGGTTAAACTGGAAAATGGTGAAATTAAGGCTCAACGCAATCGGGCAAAGGAGGTAATTAATCAGGCAGAGATCAATCTGGCAAACGCAGAGAAAAATTTAAGCAGAATGGAAGAGCTTTTTAAAAGAGGATTTGCTTCCAAAGAACAGCTGGATAATGCCCAACAGGCATTTGATGTGAGCAAAGCCATGTTGGAGCAAAACAGATCCAATTATAAAGGGACAGATGTTCGGCTGGGATATTCTACCATTTTAGCTCCTGTCAGCGGTACCATCATCAGTAAGAACGTAACTGTTGGAGAAATTATTGCTGGCCCTTTGGGTGGGGGAAGTCTCACTGTGCCTACGGCTATTGCTGAGATTGCTGATTTGAATGA
>WTBG01000340.1 GCA_013139225.1 Deltaproteobacteria bacterium | reverse complement strand
TATCAATAGGCAGCTTTTCTGCATCTGAATGATAGAATTCTACGTTGTCGATCCCGACTTCGGCTACAGCCTGGTGGGCACGTGCAAGCATGGCATCACTAAAATCTACACCGATTACCCTGCCCCTGGGACCTACCCGTTGAGCGGCGATCAAAGAATCGAGGCCCGCCCCGCACCCCAGGTCGAGGACTGTAACACCCACTGGAATGTCTGCGAAAATGGCCACGTTGGAAACACCGGAGAATGCATCTATAGAAACGGATGGCAAGCTAATAAGCAGATTCTGCGGGTAGCCTAAGCTCTCCGCGAAACGCCGTCCTACTGAGAAGGGATGTTCATCCTGTGGTCTTTCCGCTGCCGCAGAGTAAGCCCTACGAACACCTTCTCGAAGTTGCTGTGTCTTGTCCATATTCATTCATTCCCTATCCAGATGGTAGTTCGACTGTATGCTATATCGGAATTATCTTTCAGGGATGACTTTTTTTATTATTCTACCGAAACCATCTCTTAGTTACTAGCCTAAATCCATAAATCCACCGCTGGAGGTGGGTTGAGAATGAATAATTTATTCTGTAATCTTGGTTAAAACATCACGGTATATATTTAGTGAATTTATTATTTCAGGAGTTTCGTTTATCCCTTACAGGATCAACTTGGAGGACTGGGTTGCTCCGGTTATGCCATCTACATCCTCTTTGAACCGTAAGGGCAGTTTTCGGTTAGCTTCCTTAATAACTCTCTCTAGGAAATCATGTGCCTCAACAGGCTCTCCACGTACATCGATGTACCATTAAATAGTTTAATTTATAAATTTTGTTAAGTAATATCCTAAAATTAAAGCTATTTAACCACAGTTCTAAAGCTTGGTTCAATGCTTAATCTTTTTAACGTTAAAGAATTGGTGACTACGAAAAGTGAACTTATAGCCATGGCAGACATGCCAATAACAGGATGAAGCAATCCCATGACGGCTACCGGAATGGCTATTAAATTATAGAAAAATGCCCAGAAAAGATTCTGCTTGATCTTCCTGAAGGTGTTATGAGAAAGTTTTACCGCCGACACTACCGCGCTAAGCTTTCCTCTGACTAAGGTAATATCAGAAGATTCGATGGCAATATCGGTTCCCGTTCCAAGGGCAATCCCCACATTCGCCTGGGTTAGGGCCGGTGCATCGTTAATACCATCACCAACCATGGCCACCATTCCCAGCTTATCCTGCAACCTCTTAATCTCTTCAACTTTATCCCCAGGCATCACCTCTGCCAGAACCCTTTCAATGCCTACTTTCTCAGCGATGGCTTTTCCCGTTCTCTTATTATCACCAGTGATCATAACGGTTTCAAAACCCATGTCCCTGAGCTCCCTAATCGCATCGGCAGAATCTCCCTTAAGGGTGTCTGCAACAGCAATAACTCCAGCTGGTTTGCCAGCAACTGCTACTAACATTACTGTCTTGGCCTCATCTTCCAGTTTCTCAAACATATTTTTCATGGTATCAAGGGATATCTGAGATTGGTGCATAAGTTTTGGACTTCCTATCAGGACTTCATCTCCATTTATCTTCCCTCTTACGCCCTGTCCGGTAACTGCTTCAAATCCCTCAAGTCCATTGAGCTTTAATCCTCTCCCTTTTGCTTCATTTACAATAGCTTGACCCAGTGGATGTTCGGAACCCGCTTCAACTGAACCGGCAATCTTCAACAGTTCATTCTCGTCAAAACCATCACCAGGAACAATATCGGTCACCCCGGGTTTTCCGCTGGTGATAGTACCCGTCTTGTCAAAAACGATGGCTTTAACATCTTGAAGAGTCTGGATGGCTTCACCGCGACGTATAAGGATACCTTTTTCGGCTCCCATCCCACTTCCAACCATCAGCGCAGTGGGAGTAGCAAGTCCCAGCGCACAGGGACAGGCGATCACCAGCACTGTAATGGCAGCAAAAAGGGCAAGTGCAACAATTCCCAGAGAAGGATTCACCCAGGGGAGGTAGTGCTGTGCCTTATTTGCAATAGTTGTAAAAAAATCCGGAAATATGAGCCAGGCAGCAAAGGTTAAAACTGCAATGGCAATAATTGTTGGAACAAAGAAATAAGTGATTCGGTCAGCAAATTCCTGGATAGGAACTTTTGTCCCCTGACACTCTTCTACCATCTTGATAACCTGGGATAAAAAGGTGTCTTTGCCAACTTTGGTTGCCTTCACATTGAGCAGCCCTTGCTGATTGAGGGTAGCACCGATTACTTCATCCCCTTTCTTCTTTTCAACTGGCATGGATTCACCGGTTGCCATAGATTCATCAACACTGCTCTCTCCATTTACTACCACTCCATCGGTGGGAATCTTCTCCCCCGGTCTAACTATCATAACATCTCCAGCCTGAACCTTTTCAATGGGTACTTCAACCTCTTCTCCCTCAACCAGAATGCGGGCACTTTTTGCCTCAAGCTTCAAGAGTTTTTTAATGGCCTGCGAAGCTCTCCCCCTCGCCATTGTTTCTAAATATCTTCCTATAAGGTGAAAAGCCAGGATCATGGCTGCCGGCATAGCAAAACTTGGTACGTTAACAAAAAAGGAGGCTATAGTAATGATGTAGGAAGCAAAGACACCCAGAAAAATGAGGGCATCCATATTGGGATTCAAATGAAGCAATCCTTTTATAGCCGATTTATTAGTCTTATGACCTGCCCAGAAAACCACAGGAGTAGCAAGGAGGAACATAATCCAATGATGATAAAGGTGGAGAAAATGGACATGGGAAAGCCACATCACTAACATAAGCACCGTCATAGGACCGGTAAAGGACCAGGCGATAATCAATCTATTCCTTGCCTCCCTAACCTTTTTCACATCCTCTTCTTCTTTTTCCTCTCCCTCCTTGGTTGTCTCTTTCTCATCCTCCTTAACAAAGAAACCAATTTTGCTTATTGTTTCTTTGAAATCATCTATCCTTATTCTATTGGGTAGATATTCAATGGTTGCCTTTTCTGTTGCGAGATTAACATGTGCTTGCATCACCCCATCTAATTTATTTAATGTCCTCTCCACTCGTGACGAACATGCAGCACAGTTCATACCCCCAATCGGTAAAATGACTTTCTCAGACCTTACTTCATAGCCCATATTCTTAATAGCACCTATAAAAGTGAGTTCATTAGTATCGTCAGGGTTAAATGCAATCATAGCTTTTCCTGTAGCTAG
>WTBG01000146.1 GCA_013139225.1 Deltaproteobacteria bacterium | reverse complement strand
GTGCCTTAAGAGTATCCAGTCTTTGGGAAACACCTGAATACTCCTTGTAACTATGTTCCATCTGCTCCTTTAGGGAGGCGAGGCCAGCAAACTCATCCAGAAGATCAATGTGTTTGTCCACCTGAAGGAGTGTTTGGTTCTCGTGTTGCCCGGAGATGCTAATCAAACTCATCCCCATCTGATTAAGCATCTGTAGTGTAGCTAAGCTCCCATTAATAAAGACCTTGCTTTTTGCTGTGCGGCACACGATCCTTTTCAGCAGAAGGCTTTCGTCCTTTCTAAATCCCCTTTCTTCCAATTGATGGTTGATCAGACTGTCTGGCTCAACATCAAAAACGGCTTCAACTGTAGCCTCTTCTTCAGAAGACCGAATCATCTCTGGAGAAGCCCTTCCCCCAAGCAACAGAGAAAGCGCCCCCACAACAATGGATTTCCCCGCCCCCGTTTCGCCTGACAGTATGTTTAGGCCATTCGAGAATGAAAGGTTTAGATTATCAATGATAGCGAAATTCTCAATATGAAGTTCTTGCAACATCGGTGTGCTTTAGAAGTTGTACCTACCGCTCTCCCCACCTCAATTTGGTTCTCAAGAGCTCAAAGTAGGTTTTGCTGGAGGATTTAATTAAATGAATGTGGCTCCCTGCCTTCCTGACCTCTACAATATCCTCACCATTAAGGGGCATGCCCTCTTGCCCGTCCAGAGTAATGTGAACATCCTGGTTGGCGGACTTGAGAATAATCTTAATCTTGCAACTATCCGGCAATACGAGCGGTCTATTGGTCAGCGTGTGAGGACAAATTGGGTTCATAATAATAGAGTCAAGCGAGGGATAAACAATGGGGCCTCCGGCTGCCAGAGAATAAGCGGTGGAGCCCGTAGGAGTTGAAAGAATAAGCCCATCGGCTTTGAAAGTAGCAAGATACCCACCGTCAACATAGGTCTCCAAATCGATTATTCGTGCCAATGCTCCCTTGTTGATTACGACATCATTTACTACCGTGCTCTCTCCTACAACCTTTCCTCCCCGGTAAACAGTTGCCTTAAGCATCAATCTCTTGTCTGTCTCAAAATCTCCTGCAACCACCTTTTCCAAAGCCTGAAACGTCTCTTCTTTAGAGGTTTCTGTCAGAAACCCCAACCCGCCCAGGTTAATTCCTAAAATGGGGGTGGATGCAACACTTTTTTGTCTTGCTACGCTCAACAGGGTTCCATCACCCCCCAGGACAACAATCAAGTCCACATTAGGGGGTATGTTCTCCCTTTCGACAAAGTGGGGATGTCCTATGCTTTCTGCAACTTCCCGGTCAACGAGGGTTTTTATCCCCTTTTTATCAAGCCAGGCAACTATAGCCCTGGTTAAATCCAAAGCCTCCGGGTTATTCTTTTTGGTAATAATGCCACACGTTTTCAAGGTTTTCCCCATAATGGTTCCTTGTTTATCCCTCTATCCAGATTTTTCTACCACGAAACCCTTGTTATGTCTATCTAAAAAATTCATTGAAAACCGCATCATACCTGTGCTAGTCTCCTTACAAGGCGGTATTTGGTTTCGCCCAGCAAGAAACTGGCAAATGTGTCCTCAGTTGCTAATTCGCCACATTTTTTACGAGATCGCTTCGCTCGCAACGACACTCCCTTTTGTCATTGCGAGGAGGCCAAAGGCCGACGAAGCAATCTCCTGAAAAGGCTCGGAACAGGCTCCGCAATCACATTATTTTGCTGTGTTAACTTAATAACCATCTTATATAATAAGTCCCTTTTGTGTAACATAAAACCCTTCAAAGAAAAGCCGTGGATCTTTTTGAAACCCTTCCACCAGATAAGATCGCTCAAGACTCACCACTCGCCGATCGGATGAGACCCTCCAGCCTGGATGATTTCGCTGGACAAAAGCACATCCTGGGTAAGGCGTGTTTTCTCCGAAAGGCAATTGAAAGCGGTGAGGTTTGCTCCCTAATCCTCTGGGGACCCCCGGGAACTGGCAAAACAACTCTAGCTCACATCATATCTCAGAACACCAACTATAATTTTGTCTCTTTCAGTGCTGTTACTTCTGGAATCAAAGAGATAAGGAAAGTGATTCAAGAGGCAGGTAGTAAGAGAAGCCTCAAATACAAAAAAACCCTCCTTTTTGTTGACGAAATACACCGATTCAACAAGGCTCAACAGGACGCCTTTTTGCCCCACATAGAAAAGGGTACCATTACTTTCGTTGGTGCTACCACCGAAAATCCCTCCTTTGAAGTTGTCTCTCCTCTTCTGTCCCGCTCGAAAGTGCTGGTGCTTAACCCTTTAGGGGAGGACGATTTGAATACTATCTTGCGCCGAGCCTTAAGCGATAAAGAGCGTGGTCTCGGAAAGTACGCAGTAGATATGGATCCTCAGGCATTAAAACATATCGCCCGCTATTCCCATGGCGATGCCCGTGTTGCTCTGAATGCCTTGGAAATTCTTGTGCAAAATGCAGCGCCTGACTCTCGAGGGCTGCGAGCCATCTCCCTCTCCATGGCAGAAGAGGCCATGCAAAAAAAATCACTTCTCTATGATAAGGATGGCGAGGAGCACTACAACCTTATCTCTGCACTCCACAAAAGTATGCGCGGAAGCGATCCAGATGCAGCCATTTATTGGCTGGCGAGAATGCTGGAGGCGGGAGAAGATCCGCTCTATCTGGCCCGCAGGATGGTTCGTTTTGCCTCAGAAGATATCGGCAACGCTGACCCCCAGGCGTTACAAGTCGCTATTTCTGCAATGGAGGCATTTCGTTTCATTGGGTTGCCTGAAGGGAAGCTGGCTCTCGCCCAAGCCGCAGCCTACCTGGCTACTGCACCAAAGAGCAATGCTATTTATAGCGCATATAGTTCTGCCAAAGCAGATGTTGTGCAGGAAGGAGCCCTGCCGGTTCCCCTTCACATAAGAAATGCTCCCACGAAATTAATGGGGGAACTGGGGTACGGCAAAGGCTATCAGTATGCCCATCGCTACCCCAATGCGTATATCCAACAGGAATACCTTCCGGAGAAACTTAAAGGAAGGGTTTACTATCACCCCACTGAAAGGGGATTTGAAAAGATTATAAGAAGCCGACTACAAAAATGGAGAGAGGCAAGTAAGAAGAAACCCAAATGAAGAATTGTTTTTACAGCTTAGACAGTCAGATCGTTCATTTACCATAATTCAAGATTACCTCTTTGCCGCTTAATTTTTGTGCAAATTAAGCACGACTTAGGTTTGGTAATGTTGAATCATATCTCGGATCCTAACTACTCACGTTTTTGCAAGTAGT
>WTBG01000036.1 GCA_013139225.1 Deltaproteobacteria bacterium | reverse complement strand
ACTACTTGCAAAAATGTGCGTAATCTCACTACCACAACTTTCGTTTGGTAGTGCAAACTGTAAATATCTGTTTTTTTAGCATGTTTGGATTATAAGATAACGGTGAGATTAATCAATTATTTTTGCTCATAAGCAAAAATTTTAGCTAATAAGTTTGCTTGCAAGCAAACTTACATGGAAAGAGGAACATACATAAAATTATGAAATCCATTGTCTTGACCACTGTCTACCTCTTCCCCTCCACTCGTTACCGGTCTTAAAAACTACACCTTTATTTTTAGCCTTTGCAATTTCCATTATATCCCAAAAAGTCTTGAAAAACTTAACTGGCTCCATTACAATGTTAATAATCTGCTCGAAATCTAGCAGGGTTTCTCCTTGACAATAAGAAAATATATGTTAGTTAGTGTAGCTGCTCAATGAAGGGATTGCTTATTACTTAACCTTTGGATTAGAAGAGATGGACTACAAGGGTACGCTCAATTTACCTAAAACTGATTTTCCCATGAAGGCCAACCTTGCTAAAAGGGAACCTGAAATATTAAAAGAATGGGAAGAAAAGGATCTTTACTCAAAAATCAAATCGGCCACCAGGAACCGAGAAAAATTTATCCTGCATGACGGTCCTCCATACGCTAATGGCCACATACACCTTGGTACTGCCCTAAATAAAATCTTAAAAGACATTATTATAAAGTCTAAGACTATGGCTGGTTTTAGGAGCGACTATCTTCCTGGATGGGACTGCCATGGACTGCCTATTGAACACCAGGTTGATAAAGAGTTGGGTGCAAAGAAGCAATCGGTTTCAACATTAGAAAAGAGAAAGCTCTGCCGTGAGTATGCCTCGAAATTTATTGATATCCAGAGAGAAGAGTTTAAACGGTTAGGTGTTCTTGGAGAATGGGAACACCCCTACCTTACTATAAACAATAGCTATGCAGCAACAATCGTAAGGGAATTTGGAAAATTTGTCTCTACCAACAGTATCTATAAGAGGAAAAAACCCATTCAGTGGTGCGCTTCCTGCAAAACCGCTCTGGCAGAGGCAGAAGTAGAATATCAAGATTCTTCTTCTCCCTCCATTTATGTCAAGTTTCCTCTTCTCTCTGATATCAGTGAAGTTGTTCCCTCTCTCAAAGGCAAAAAGGTATTTGTCATCATTTGGACAACCACCCCCTGGACTATTCCTGCCAATCTTGCTATCTGTTTCCATCCCGATTTCACTTATGCTGCAGTTGAGGTAAAGGATGAGGTTTACATAATTGCCGAAGGTTTACTTTTGAGAATCCTGGCAGAATTGGAGATTGATAAGTATCAGATTCTGGATACCTTCTCTGGTTCAACTCTTGAAGGTCTCAAATGCCGTCATCCTTTCATCAACAGGGAATCATTGCTCATTTTAGGCAACCACGTCACCCTGGAAGCTGGCACTGGATGTGTTCACACCGCTCCAGGACACGGACAGGAAGACTACGAAGTAGGGCTAAGGTATAATCTTGATATTTATACTCCAGTAGATGATGACGGGAAATTTACTCAGGAGGTGGATTTCTTCGCGGGAGAGTTTGTATTTAAAGCCAATAAAGCTTTAAATCAAAAACTTAAGGAGGTCAATGCCCTTCTGAGAGAAGAGACCATCACCCACTCTTATCCCCACTGTTGGAGATGCAAGAATCCAATTATTTTTCGTGCTACTGAGCAGTGGTTTATATCTATGGATCAAAATCACTTAAGAGAAAGAGCGCTGAAAGAAATTATGAAAGTAGAATGGATACCACATTGGGGAAGAGATAGAATTTACAATATGGTAGAAAAGCGCCCGGATTGGTGCATCTCACGCCAGAGAGGCTGGGGAATTCCCATCCCCATATTTTACTGCAAGCAATGTCAACACACCATTGCGGACCAGAAAATCATTGAGTATGTAGCTGATCAATTTGAACAGTCCGGTGCCGATCTCTGGTTTTCAGAAGATGCCAAAAACTTATTACCACCCAACACCTGTTGCCCGAAGTGTAAGGCTAAGGAATTCGATAGGGAGAAGGATATACTCGATGTATGGTTCGATTCAGGGGTAAGCTATGCTGCCGTTTTAGAAAAGAATGAGAATCTTGCATATCCTGCGGATATGTACCTTGAAGGAAGTGACCAGCACCGGGGGTGGTTTCATAGTTCCCTCCTCACTTCAGTAGAGACCAGAAACCAGGCACCTTACAAGTCTGTTTTAACCCATGGTTTTGTCGTAGACGGCAAAGGCGAGAAAATGGCTAAGTCCAAGGGGAATGTAATTGCACCTGAAAAAGTAATCAGAGCTTATGGAGTTGATGTGCTTCGACTATGGGTAGCCTCAGAAGATTATCGAGAAGACATCCGAATTTCAGATGAAATCTTGAAACGACTTTCTGAATCATACCGCAAAATCAGAAATACCTGTCGTTTTCTCTTGGGAAACCTCCATGATTTCGACCCCAATCAGAAGGTAGATTACCAGAATTTAGAGGAGATCGACCGCTGGGCACTCCATCAACTCTATCATCTCACTGCCAGAGTAATGAAGGCTTACGCATCTTATGGATTCCACACTATCTATCACCTTTTACACAACTTCTGCGTTACTGACATGAGTGCTATCTATCTGGATATCTTAAAAGATAAACTCTATTGCTCTGCTGCTGATACGAACCAGAGAAAAGCATCCCAAACCACATTGTTTCACATTCTTACTGCACTGGTAAAACTGATGGCTCCCATTTTGCCCTTTACCGCAGAAGAGCTCTGGAGATACCTGCCCCCAGATGGAGAAAGAGAGGATAGTGTTCACCTTTCAGGGTTTCCCCAGCTTGATCAAATATACTCCGATACTCAACTCCATGAGAAGTGGCAAAGACTTTTTCAGACAAGAGATTTGGTACTAAAAGTACTTGAAGAGAAAAGAGCGGAAAAGATCATTGGTAACTCACTGGAGGCAGAGGTAAACCTTGAAGCTCCTGACAAACTATTTCTCTTCCTTAAAGACTGTCAAGATATACTGGAAGATCTCTTCATCGTTTCAAAGGTTACTATTTCCAAAGCCTCTTCCGGGGAAGACCTATCTCTGGAGGATTCTTTAGATATTCTCAAAGTGGATGTCGTAAGAACCCCTGCTAAAAAGTGCGAGAGGTGCTGGAAATACAGTGACACTGTAGGCAAAGAACAGGATCACCCTACCATCTGCTATCGATGTGCACAGGTAGTCAAAAGGCAACAGTTAACACATGAAACTTAGTATCCACAAGAAATATCCCTTAACTATTATTGTATCCCTTTCGGTCATTATTCTCGATCAGTGCACAAAACACCTGATTATAAAGTCTTTTGCTCTACACCAATCTTTAGATCTCATAGAACACTATCTCACAATTGTATATATTAGAAATAAAGGTATTGCCTTTGGACTACTCGCTGGACAAGGAGGCGGAACACGAGTGATCCTGCTCATTATTACTTCGTTATTTGCTATAGCCTTTATTTTTTATCTATTAAGCAGTTTAAAAGACAGGCAAGTTTATGCAATCGTTACGCTCTCTCTTGTCTTGGGTGGCGCTGTAGGAAACCTTATCGACAGAGTAAGATGGGGAGAGGTCGTCGATTTCATTGACTTTCACTGGTATAACTATCACTGGCCAGCTTTCAACTGTGCTGATTCTGCTATTTCCATAGGGTTAGTATTGCTTATAATTGGAATATTCACAAAAAAGTTCCCATTACAGTAAACATTCACCGCAGAGAACGCAGAGTACGCGGAGCAACAACCAAAACAATTATAACCAGTACTCGAAGAATTAAAGTAAACTTATCGGTTTCGTAAAAAGCCAAAAACCGAGTCACTCCCGCGAAAGCGGGAGTCCATAACAATCTGAAATCACTGGATTCCTGCTTTCGCAGGAATGACAAACAAGGTGCAAATTGGACTTTTTTACGAGAGCATCAAACTTTGCTAAAAAAACAACATCTTGTAAGTTAGTAGTACAGAGAAAAGTAAATTTTGCAATTCTCGAGATGCCATGTATCCAGACATACTGACAATAGGAAACTTTACCATCCACACTTATGGTGTGTGCATTGCTTTGGGAGCCCTGCTAGGAATTATCCTGATAACACATGAGGCAAGAAAAGAGGGCTACGATCAAC
>WTBG01000316.1 GCA_013139225.1 Deltaproteobacteria bacterium | reverse complement strand
TTGTAATATTTAAAGAATACCTGACTTGATTCTTCTAAAAAAAATTTATTTTTTTTCTTGACAAAACTTTTCTTTTAAGTTATCTGTATACTGACTAGTCAGTATACAGATAACAATTCATGAATTTAGAGCAGTAAAATACTGAATGGCAAGAAATGTTATGTATTATTAATACGTTACAGATATTCTGAAACGTTGTGGCTGATAAATGTCTACTAATAATGAAATTTCAGGTAAACGCAAAGAAAAGATTCTTGAAGCCGCACTCCTGTGTTTTAACGAAAAGGGATATCATAAGACCTCCATTGACGACATTGCTCTAAATGGCAAGATTAGTAAAGGTGGTATCTATTATCATTTTAAATCAAAAGATGAGCTCTTTCTCAAGCTCTTTAACTTTAGGCTTAATAGATACACCGAACAACTGAAGGCATACATCCAGGAGGAAAGTGACCCGGTAAAACGCATAAGGATACTCGTACAAAAATGGGGGCTAATCCTCAAAGAGAATGAGGATTTCTTCAAGTTTTGTATGGAATTCAGTTCCATGGGTGCACGGGAGAAAGAGATACGAAAAGAGATGACCTCTTTTTATAGAAGCTCTGTTGAAATCTTCCGACAAATCATCGAAGAAGGTGTTGCAACTGGTGAATTTGAAAATGTTGACACAGAAAGAATCGCCCGGCTTATATATTTCCTCTCACAAGGGGTATTTTCAACCTTTTTTGCAGTAGATTGTGATTTTGATCTTATTGAACAACACACTTTCAACATGGAAACGATTCTAAAAAGCATCAATGAATCTACGGGTGTACAAGGAAAATAAAGATGGGAAAGGAGGTGTTACAAAGGTTACTTAAAGTAATAGTTTAAAACTGGTTCTTATTAAACAACACCAAAAAAAGGAGAAATAAAATGGTTACAATCGGTACCGAACTTTGCACAGGATGCGGCGGGTGTGTCCAGCTATGCCCTGTCTGCGCACTGTCGCTGAATGGCGACGACAAAGCCACAGTCAACGATAAATGCGACGACTGTGGAATCTGCATCAAAGCATGTCCAGTAAGCTGTATTAAATAAATATAAATCCTTATTAAGGAGGTAAAAAAATGTCAAATCAGTATGATCTAGTCATAGTAGGAGGAGGATATTCAGGTCTGATGGCAGCCAAGACTGCTGGTGAATTGGGCCTTAAAACTGTTCTCATAGAAATGAAGCATGATATTAGCAAAGCAAACCGTGTTGACTGCCAAACACTACTCCCCATGGCAGAAGGTGAAGGGTATCTTGAAGAGATTGTTAATCTCGATCCAAAAACTGGTGTCATAAAATTCGTAAAAAATGATGTTTCCTTTAAAAGTGGCAGTCCTTATAGAAACGTTTATGGTCTCGAGCTCGATTCCATTGATGGGCAAACTCTTAAATTTGGTGATCCCAACGTACAAAGGAAGCTTGGTGATAAAGGAAGAATATGTGTCGCTCTGGATAAAAGCAAAGTCCTTGCTTCACTATTAGAACAGGCGAAGGCAGCAGGAGCAGAAGTAATCACCGGTACAGTTGTCACCGGAGTTTCAAAAACAGACGAAGGTGTGAAACTGACAACAAATAAGGGAAAAGAATTCTCTGCCACTTTTGCTATTGCAGCAGATGGTGCCAATTCCAAAATGGTTCAACAACTCGGGCTTAATAAAGATCGTGGTTACTATTCCAGCATGACTGTTTTAGGATACTACGCTGAAGATCTAAAATTACCTGACCCTGAAGTTATATACTATGCTGTTGCCAGATACGAAGATGCTGGTGTAATCACTGCCATAGGTCCTCGTCCTTATGACAACAAAAACGTCGTGGTTTTTATCTGCGTAGATTGCCGGGTGGACCTTCTCAAATTCAAAGAATATTTTACCAAAGAAACAAAGTTAAGCAAATGGTTTGAGGGTGCTAAAATGGAGCTCGTAAACTCATCCTGTGGAAACATGTGGGCAACCCTTGAAAAACCTTACAAAGACAATGTACTCCTGGTAGGCGATACATGCTGGTGTCAGGAATCAGAAAACTTTGGTGCCCTACTTTCCGGAGCATTGGCATCCAGGGCTGTTAAAGAAGCTATCAAAAACAACAACCCGACTGAAGAAGGCATAAAGAGCTATCTTGAGTGGTGGGACAATTCCTTCTACAAAAATCCAAAGTATCAGCGCGACCAGCTAATGGGTAATTACCTGCTGGGCACTATCTTGAATAATGAAGAGATTAGCTTTCTTTTCAGCAAGCTCAATACCACTTTACCAGCCAGTATCCACCCTTATACTCTCTTTGCAGACCTGGGTGAAGAAATTGGCAAGGTAGCTGGTGAGATTCAGGAAAAGATGCCTTCAGTACTCGCTGGATTAGGCAGATTACAGCAGGAAAGCCCGGCTGAAATCTTAAAAGATGCAGCGGCTGCAGGTTTCCCAAACAGATAAAAACATCCCCTCCCATCAAGGGAGGGGGAATGCAACTGATTAACATCAAAACATAAAGGAGGTAACAAATGGGAGATAGATTAAAAGGAAAAGTTGTTATTCTAACCGGCGTTGCCGGTGGTATCGGAACAACCTTTGCAAAGGCACTGGTCAACGAAGGAGCAAAGCTCACTATCAGCGATATAAAACCCTTCGATGAAGTAACC
>WTBG01000058.1 GCA_013139225.1 Deltaproteobacteria bacterium | reverse complement strand
GAAGAGCTTGTCCGAATTTGGCTTTATCTTATGATGGATATATTTTGTTCTGTGAGGTATAATGGTATCTTTAAAAAAGGAGGTAGGGATGGAACAAATACGCATTAAAACCAGTCGATCATGTGAGTTTTTGGATATTACCTCTAGCATCGAAAACGTTGTAAGAAAAAGTGGTGTTAAAAGTGGAATCTGTTATGTCTTTGTGCCTCATACTACGGCAGGGGTTACCATTAATGAAAATGCAGACCCTGATGTTGTTAAGGATATTATAATGGAACTCGACAAGATTGTTCCTCTAAAAGATAACTATCTACATGCAGAGGGAAATTCAGCGGCTCATGTAAAATCCAGTATTATAGGGTGTTCACAGGAAGTTATCATTGAGGAGAACAGCTTAAAGCTGGGAACCTGGCAGTCATTGTTTTTCTGTGAGTTTGATGGTCCCAGGAGCAGGAGTGTTTGGGTAAAGGTTATGGGTTCTTAGCGCCGTAATGACAAGCTTTGTCCTTTGTTTTATCTTCTCCGGTATCAAGCAGCGTACACGACCTCTCCGTTTCCGGCATAATCCACAATAAAGGAATCCTTATCCCTCCACTCTTTTGTGGTCATGCCTGTAACTTCCAGTGGTGCAAAGACTTCATAGATAGCATCGGAAAGTATGTCGATGCGTTCCCAGTAGCTTTTTCCAATAAAGTCATCGGATATGACAACTACATCGATGTCGCTCCCTTCCCTGAACTGCCCAATGGCATATGAACCAAAAAGGATCAGTTTATTTATTTTTATATCTTTTTCTTCAAGAGCCTTCTGAAATCTTGATAGAATTTCTAAAACTGCTCTTTTATCCATGCCAAAACCTCCATGCTTTTTGAGATTATCTCTTTCACTACCTGCTCAGTGTAGTTCTTTTGCAACTCATCCAGATTTTCGGGATACCGTGTGGCGATATTCGCTTCAGTGAGTTTTACAATAAACCTTGCAAGAGGTTCGGGTGGCATAAGGCCAATCTTATTAAGCAAATATAGCCGCCCAGTTTAAGACAGATCGCTCATTACTGAAATTAATATCTGTCAAGCTATTCCGCAAATTATAACAGTTATGGTAAATATGTGTAGATATTTTTGTTGTAATTAATGTTTTTTTAAACTTGAACTTTTGAATACTGTATTAGACGATAAATAGAATGGTTAATGCCAGGGGATTGATTAAAAGAAAGCAGAGGCGGTAAGCTTACTAAGTTTAGGTGCCGGCTTTTCATCCGATCTCTTCTATTGTTACATCCATAGTGCTTAAATCAAGTAAGGCTGCGGTTGCTCTTCCAGTTAACCATCCTCCACCCTCACCGGGATTAATAATTAACGTCTCTCCTTTGCGAATATCTATCTCGTGTGTGTGTCCATAGATAATCACATCAGCCTGGTGGCTTGCGGATAGCTCATCCATACAGGTGGGTTCGTGCATGAGGATAAAACGCTTGCCTTGGTATTCACATGTTTTTGGCCCTTCGACAATTTCACCCAGTTTACTGAAGGCATGATACAAGCCAATTTTTTCACCATCGTTATTTCCAAAGACCATCATCATCTTGCATTGAAGTTTTGAGAAGTCAATCGCGGTAAAAGGAGCAATGAAATCACCTGCATGAAAAACCATACCTGCTCCTCTCTGGTTAAATAACTCTACTGCATTTGCAATAGCTCCTCTGTTGTCATGAGTGTCTGCGATGATGCCTATCAGATCTCGTTTAGCCATATATATCTCCCGTTGACCTGACAGTTGTTCGTTATACGGTTGCGCTGCTCGCCCGAGTATAGGACACAGATTTTCGCAGATTGACGCAGCAAAATATTAAAAAAATTTTTAGAACCATTCAAGGTTAATTAAATTTATAAACTGGCAAACCTTAAAGCTAATAAAACACGCAGCACGTGATTCGCAACACACAACTTTATATCAAAATCTTGATAATCTGCGTTCCGAAAAGAAGGTGTCTAAAATATCGAGTTGCGCAAACGCAACCGTTTAACATAATCATCTCTAAAGTGTAATCTGTTTCACTGAGATTATGTGAGGTAATTTACTTAATTTCTTGAGTACGTTAGTTGAAACAGGTTTATCCACATGGATAAGGGAAATGGCTACCCCTCCTGTTTTCTGTCTGCTCAAATGCATTTTAGCGATATTGACCCCGTTTTTCCCAAGAGTTTTTCCAATATTACCAATGACTCCGGGTTTGTCATAATTGTGCATAAGAAGGATATTCCCTTCAGGAGTGGCTTCGGTCAGGAAGGTATCCACTCTTACTATTCTGGGATCTCCTTTTCCAAACAGGGTTCCTGATATAGAATGTTCCTCATCCTTATTTTTAATTCTAAGTGTGATGAGGCTGGTGAATCCTTCCGTATCGCTTGTCTTAGTCTCACTCACTTTAATTCCTCTCTCCCTGGCCAAAAGGGGAGCATTAACATAATTGACCATCTCAGCGAGTGCTGATTCCAGTATGCCTTTCAAAATAGAAACGGTTAAGGGGGCTGAGTCATAGTTGGCAATTTCACCACTGTACTCAATTATAATTTTTCTTATACCACCAGATGCAATCTGAGCCTGAAAACTTCCCATCTTCTCAGCAAGAGTGAGATATGGCCTTACCTGTTCCAAAATCTCTGGAGCAACAGAAGGAACATTGACCGCATTTTTAATAATTCCATTCTCGAGATAATCCTTTATCTGTTTTGCAACAGCCTCTGCTACTCTAGCCTGTGCCTGCCTTGTGGAAGCTCCCAAATGGGGTGTAGCAATAACCTCATCCAGGTTTAGAAGTGGGTGGTTGCCTGGTGGCTCCTTCTCAAAAACATCCAGAGCTGCTCCTGCAACCTTACCGTGTTTAATAGCTGCATAAAGGTCTCTCTCATTTATAATACCTCCTCTTGCACAATTGATGATGCGTACCCCCTTTTTCATTTTCTGAAAAGCGCTCTTGTTTAAGAGGTTTTTCGTGTCATCATTTAAAGGGGTATGAAGTGTGATATAGTCTGATTGTTGAAAGAGCTGGTCCAAAGTGACCTTCTCCATCCCCTTTTTTGACATGGCTTCTTTGGATAGGAAAGGGTCATAAGCGATAACTCTCATTTTTAACCCCTTCGCACGATCTGCCACTACCTGACCAATATTGCCTAAACCAATAACACCTAAAGTTTGATTATATATCTCCACACCCATAAATTTCTTTTTTTCCCACTTCCCCATTTTCAG
>WTBG01000153.1 GCA_013139225.1 Deltaproteobacteria bacterium | reverse complement strand
TTCAACACTGTGGTTACCCCTTCAGGGGTTTTTCACTGTCCGGCATTCAGGGGAGTTGACAAAGCTAAAATTGCAGAGAGTGATGGCTATGCTAAAAAAAACAAATTCGATGAAACTCAACAGACATTAGCCCATTCTATTTCAACCTTTGACGCCGAGAAGGAATGTAATGTCGTTGCATGTTTCTACCACCATGCAAACTGGTGGCTGGAGAAATTTATACATTCAGACAAAAACATTAATGGAATAGAAAAAGCAGAAGATGACAATTTCTTTTTATAATCATACACCATGCGTTTTAAAAAAATATGCGTTATACATCTTAATCAAATTGGGGATTTAGTTTTTTCTCTCCCTCTATTAAAGGCATTAAGAGAAAACTTCCCCGATGCATCCATCCATTCCGTTGTCAAACCCTATCTGGAAGAGCTGCTTTCAGGCTCTCCTTATGTGGACAGGATTATATTAAGGAAAAGAGGTCTTAAAGCTCAGCGTGAACTCTTAAAAAATATTCGAAAAAACAGGTATGATTTATTGATATCCCTTTCCACTTCTGAGGAATGTCTTACTTTAACCGCATTCAGTAAGGCAAGAGTTAAGGCCGGGTTTTCTCGCTTTCCCTGGAATGTGTGTCTTGATGTAAAAGATACAATTGAAGGACATAACAGTTGGTACAACAACTTAAAACTCTTAAAACGGCTGAATGTCAATGTAAATAAGAATGATTATGTCGGGCTTCTTAGCCTGGATAAGAATGAATGTGACCTCACTCTTCCGAATAAATTTGTCATTATTTCTCCCGGGGCATCGCGGAGAAGATTTGCAAAGACCTGGGGAGAAGGGAAATTTGCAGAGTTGATGCTTTCCCTCAAGAACAAATATGATCTGATTCCTGTACTTGTCGGTGGCAAAGACAATCTGGAATACAATAACACAATAATAAGGAAGCTAAGGGAAAACGACCAGGGCAAGGGTATGGATGTAATTAATACAACAGGTACCGGCCTGCGAGAATTATGTTCAATGATAAAAGATGCCAGCTTATTTGTTGGCATTGACTCCGGGATCATGCACCTTGCATCATCTCTTGATATCCCTGTAGTAGGTATTTTTGGCCCAACCGATCCGTTTTATGTAGGCCCGCAAAACGACAGGAGTATTGTGGTTAGAGAAGAAGAGATGAAATGTGTTCCCTGCTATTTAAAGGCCTGTAATCACAGGGACTGCATGAAAAAGCTTACCGTAGATAAAGTGCTTCATGCCTGCGAGCAAATCCTGACAAAATAGGAATCAAGGGTACAGGGGGCAGGGTTCAGGGGAGAAACATAGTATCCAGAGAAAGTATCTAACTATATATAAGGAACTTCGTGTGCTTCGTGGTTTCACGTTATGACAAGAAAAATAATAAAAAACAGAGACGAACTTGCAAAGAAGATAGAAGAATTGAAAAAGCAGGGTAAAAGGATTGTCTTAACAAACGGTGGTTTTAACCTGCTTCATGTAGGCCATATAAGGAGTTTAATTGATGCAAAAAAACATGGGGACATTCTGGTGGTTGCAGTAAACAGCGACACTTCTCTAAAAAAACTCAAAGGAGATGATTACCCCATTATCCCGGAAGAGGAGCGGATTGAAATCCTTGCAGCTCTAGAGTGCATCGATTTCCTCACGATTTTTCCCGAATCAACAGTTGACAATCTTCTTTTAAAGCTGAAACCCCACGTTCATGCAAAAGGAACAGATTACAGTAAGGAAACAATCCTGGAGAGAGAAACAGTACTTTCGTATGGTGGGGAAACTGCCATTGTGGGTGACCCCAAAGACCACTCATCATCAAACATTATAGACATAATCCGCAACAGGAAGTAAAGTTTTCCTAAAAAATCATTCCATAAATACAATACCTCTTACCCACATTGCCTATTAAATGTTTAATCATACCATTTTGAGAAATAAGGTTGTCCTCCAGTATCCAGAGTTTATGGAACTATCATTTCCATATGTGATTCAACACGCACCATCAAACGTTTCCTTTCTTCGGGAAAACTATCAAGCGTTTCACCGTCAATCTGGAAAAATGTATTCCCTGTAAACACCATCTCCAGCTTATCTGTTTGGAACTGAATCATCTTAGGGCAGAAAACATTGAGAGGCTTTCTTAGAAATCGAGTAACATGCAGCGTCAGCCATTGCCAGATGCTGGAAATAATAGTAACTTCGAACTTACCGTCATCCATTATACATTTCGACGACAATAAATCTCCCCCTGCATATGTTTTAATATTGGTAATTATAATTCCACATATGCCACTGGGTACAGTAAGCTCTTTAGTTATTGATTGTTCTTTTCTGTACTTCAGCTCAACATCAAATGGTATCGTGTAAAATCCATTCGTTAGACCAAGAACACCATAAAGGACCTTATTAAAAATAAGGGGATAGCCATTTGGGAAAAAAGGACGCAGCCTTATTCTGTTAAAATAATTTGAAATCTTTGCATCATTTCCAATACCAAAATAGTTTGTAAAAAGGTACTTATCACCCAAACTAATAATATCTATGTTTATTGTCTTTCCTTCTAGAATCAACTCAAGTAAGGCACGTAATCCGTGAGATTTAAAGAAAGATAAAATTCCTAATGATCTTGCAAGGTCATTGCCTGTGCCTGTCGGAATAATCCCTACTTTTGGTTTGCTCTTCAAACCAACAATCCCCTGCACTACTTGATGTATTGTACCATCACCCCCGACCACCACAACTGTTTCATAATCGGGTGAAACATTCTTGATCTGCCCTGCAATATTCGCTTCGGTAAATACTATATCGTAATTATCCCGGGCAAGCACCCCGTTAAGTTCTGCAATGATGTTCTCTTTTATCTTTTTACCTGCCGGTCTCCCGGAAACTGCGTTAACTAAAAACAAAGCTTTTTTCATAAGTATCTCCTGATTTCTGTCCCTCTTCCTATCAGCCAAAAAATACCCTCATTTCATGAACAAAGCAAGGGATAACATCACGCGATATGATTGCCTTATTTTTTCACAATCATTACAGATTATGTTTACTCATAGGATATTCTGTGGTACGAAAGTAGTGATCAAGTCAGAGAAAAATTCTCATAAAATGAAAAAACCGGCAATTATTACTATAGAAGGCAATAACTTAATACTTTGATTAACTGGGGAAAAACGGATTGAAGAAAAGAAATCCAGATGACAAAAGAGGAAATGACGACCAGAAGATGAAAGCAGTTCGTTTTATCAGTTGTATCCTGGCAGTGTTTTCATTCCTGATAACGCTAGCATGGACAACTGATCCTGCATGTACGCAGAGGGAAATACCTGATCTGCTGGCATATCTCGAGAATAATCTTGGTTTCTCGAAGCAGGAGATCGGTGAAATCGATACGAATGTGGTCGTCAAGCAGGTATACACGTCAGAGAAGGAACGCGAGATCGCTCTAGTCGGGATTGTGCGTATCACTGTTCCTGAAGACTTCTTCATCACACAATTCCGGAATATCAAGAGCTTCATGCAAAACGATAAGTTGCAGCAGATTGGCACCTTCAGCAAACCACCAAAACCGGACGATCTTGCTGCGTTCCAGTTACCGCCGGGCGATCTCGAGGAAATAGCCAAGTGTAAGATTGGCAGCTGCAAGGTCAAACTGCCCGCACGGACATTTGATAATCTACAGGGGATCGACTGGTCCGCGGGAGATGCTGCCGAGCGTGTGACGGACATCTTTCGCAAAGGAGCCGCAAAC
>WTBG01000175.1 GCA_013139225.1 Deltaproteobacteria bacterium | reverse complement strand
TGCAAACTTTTCATTAGTAATCGTATCTTCTTCGATGGCAGGGCATAAAAAATGGATTCTCTAACTCAAATGGCACTGGGAGGTGTAATAGCAGAAGCAGGTTTCAGAGAGAAGCTTGGTAGTAAAGCTGTTGTCCTGGGTTGTCTGGGGGGTATCCTTCCTGATTTTGATATTATTGCAGGAATCGCCTTGAGAGATCCCTGGATACAAATTGTTGCCCATAGGGGGATAACCCACTCTCTTTTCTTTTCGCCAGTATTCAGCTTGTTTTTGGGATGGGTTTTCTGGCTATGGAGCAAGCGGTGTTCCTCATACGGTTGGTGGTATCTGCTTGCTTTCCTGGTACTCTTTACTCACCCACTGCTTGATTGCTGCACCAGTTATGGAACACAGATTTTCACCCCTTTTTCGAAAGTACGAGTTGCCTGGAATTGGGTTTCCATTGTTGATATATTCTACAGCCTTCCTCTATTTTTAACACTCGTCATGTGTGCTTTATTAAAAAAATTGAAACCAGAAAAAAACACCTCATGGTTGGGGATTTTAGCTCTGCTTTTGACAACAGCCTATCTCACCTATGGTAGTTGGAATCATTTTATAGCCCGTAAGCGTGCTTTCGCAGATGCAAAAGATAAAAAGATTACCGTCCTTCATGTTGAGGCTTATCCTCAGTTAGCGAATGTCTGGGTTTGGAGAACTGTGGTTAAAACGCCTGATGGTTATCTGTTAGGAAGAACCAATACGTTAGTTGGGAAAATTGTAGAGTCAACATTTCTGTCGGATGATTATGATCCCTGGATTGACAAAGCATTGAACCATGAGAAGATAAAGATTTACAGGTGGTTTGCTAATGACTTGTTGAGGAAGAAGGTGGTAAAGAGCCCCCAGGGTGGGGGAACTGTTGAATTTCTTGATATGCGCTATGGTAATCCTGTAGAGACCAATTCATACCTATGGGGTGCCAGAGTTTATGTGAATCCAGATGGAAGCCTTGGAAATGTCGAACGCTTTTACAACAGATCCTTTTCTTTTGGGGAACTTTTTGAAAGAACCTTTAAAGGAATTATAACTCCTTAGTTCGCTCCGCCAAGCCATAGTGTAAATGTTCCGCCCGGAAGAAAATCTAAGTTTATGGGATCTAATTGCAACTCTTCTTCTGCTAAAGTATGAGTTATGGATAGCTCTGCTGTAGCAAATGGAAAGAATAGGTTCCAGTTATCCCAGTTAAAACTGGCCGCTATTGATAATTTGCCCTGAAATGCATCGGGTGTTGTCATCTCGAAAAGTCCATTTTCAAGAATGAAAATGTCTTCAGGGAGCGTAAGATGGTAATTAAATTCCCCTGAAATAGTTGGGCTGTCTTCAGTTGCTGTGCCGATGAGTTCACCGTCTAGTGAAAAATCTGAATCAAATGGTCCCTCTCCTATAAATTGATCAAGGTCCATCTCGGGTGGCATGAAAGGTGTCAAGAGTTCAATGAGTTCTTCACGTTCGATGCTGATGGTTAGGTCAACTGTGGTTCTGATATCAGATACAACGGAACCATTAGCTACTGAGAAGTAGCCATAGATATCTGATTGATCCACTCCCAATGGGGGCAAGCCGTTAGGCAACATAAGGTAATTTAATCCAAAAGAGCCATAAGGGACTGGGAATTCAATAGGATCCTTCAAACCAGTGCTTATTTGAAGCATGTTATGTTTCTTACTGTCATCATGATCACTTATGATTAGTTGAGCAATACCAAAGAAGTTAGTTTCTTCTGATTCTGTTATGGTAAGATTAATGAGTGGAAGAGGAACAAAGATTGAAGCCAGTATGGTAATATTTCCTGAGCCTGAGGTACCATTGAGAAAGATTAATGCATCGACATTGGCGGGGGTTATAAGTAAGAAAATTCCAATTAGTGTTAGTAATATCTTGTTTTGTATCTGTTGCATGGTAAATTCCTCCCTTTTTTAATAGTGGATTTGACACTGCAAATTCTGGGTTTAATATCGGGAAAATAGTTGAAAACTTTAGTATTAGTTGATGTGGAAAAAGCTTACATATTCCCACGTTCGTGAGGACGGGTTTTCAGGATTTCTACTGGAGTTTATTCCGTACTTGATAAGAGAAAAGAATGGCAAGATAAAGGCAAATCGGATTTTTTAGCAGTTGTCAGGATAGATAATTCTTAAACAAGGCAGTAATTGTTTGGTCTTATATAATGTGAAGTTAGCGAGAAGATAAGGAGGTATACTTCCTGGTGATTGCCATGCAACCTATATATTTTTAATCTGCATAAGGGCCTGTATCCAGCTCATCTTCCCCCGCAACAGGTTCTTTTTCCCCTTTCTCATAGTATTCTTCATAGGAAATGGTAAGATAGGGCGGGGTGATGATACAGGATTCATAATTGGGTATAGGGGAGGCGAAAATTTCATAAATGCCTGCACCCAGTCGCCAGAATGCATACACGGTCCCCATGAAAATACCTTCGATAGCTGCTGCAGCTGTTTCGATACGGTACTTTGAGTTTTCGTTGGCGTGGTCAGACAGGAGATACATTTGATTAGGCAGTTCTAAAGGTGAACTTATGGTATTAACTATTCCTCTTCCAATTTTAATGAAAGGTTTGGAGATAGGTGGCTTGCCCGAATTATCTTCTGCATAGCAGAAGAAAGGGGCTGTAAGCATAAGGATGACAATTGTTTTGGTAATTAAAGATTTTTTCACAGTCTTAACTCCACTTCTATATAAAGACTTGGAAAATTGTATTCAACACAAATATAATATAATGGTTTTCTAGAATACTCCAGTTGGATACCCTGATGAAATTATTAAAAGCACTGGATTCCCGCTTGCGCGGGAATGACACGTTTTTTCAATCGGTTCCATCCTTGCCTGTCATCCCTGCGAAAGCAGGGATCCAAGAACTGATGGACAACTTGAGTATTGTAGATAAGCAGAACATTTTATATCAGTATAACCTCTAATAGACAAGTAAAATATTGAGTATGCGATGGGATGGCAAGATTTTTGTCGCAAAAGGGTTTTGATTTGATATTAAAATGAGTCACGGTGTGTGGGTTGTATTGGTTTGCAGGTTTGCTAGCCCAATTGTTTCTCTGTAATTTCCTGGAAAAATCTGCTACTAATTTATAATCCCACAAAGGAGGCATTATGGAAAATTACAAACTATCGGATGATGCAAAAGTTTTTTTAGAAAAACTATTACAATTCTGGCCAGGAATGGTTAGACCTTCTTGGCGCAAGAAGATTGAAAGGAGTGTTCACTTCCATTCATTGCTGGCTAATCAAAAAGAGGTGTCTCTCGAACTGGTGATAGAAGCAGTTAAAGAAATTGTTCCTCCTTCTTTTGAACCTCTTCTGCTTAGATTAACGGATCCTCAAGCCTTAAAAGATATAGTTAGCTTGCAGGAGAATGTAGATGAGTCTAATCCTGGCATAGCCATTAGGTGCTGGGATAAGCCTTCCCAACTGCCTAAATATAGCAGTACTAAAGATCCCTCATCCATGAAGATTGTTGCTATCTCTGCCAGTTCTAGAAAAGGAGGGAATACTACCCGTATTGTGGAAGAGGTGCTGGCAGGAGCTGAGAAAGCAGGTGCTAAAACAGAGCTTTTCCCTTTAGATTCTTTAAATATTTCCCCCTGTACAGGATGTTTGTCCTGTCACAAAAAAGATCTTTCCACATTTTGTGTAATCAAAGATGACATGAATCAACTCTACCAGAAGATATTGGACTCAGATGGACTCATTTATGGTTTTCCCATTTTTACCAGTCGTGAATCAGCTCTTTCTGCTGCTTTCCTGGATAGAATGAGTGCCCTTAGAAGTCCTTTGCACATTTCCAAACTGAAAGAGATGAAACCTGGCGTACTGGTTTCAACCTGGGGGTGGCCAAGCTCTGATTCTTACGATCATGTTGTTGAATTTGTGGCCATGGTTCTTTCTATGTTCAAAATAGATACTGTAGAGGTTGTCACTGGATCTGGTTTCTGGGGTGCCTATCACAAAGGCAAAATTGATCAGCTGGCCAAAGATGGGTTGCGTGAAGCTTTTGCAGCAGGGCAAAGGCTGGTTTCTGGCGGATAGGATGAAAAAATGTTATATTTCCTATTGCTTGAAACTAGGAGAAGGGTAAGTTGTGATTGAACATCAGATTGATCAAGAAAGTTGCGATGGTTGTGGGAAATGTGCTGAAATCTGCAACCTTGGATTATGGGAAGTGGTTGAGATAGAAACGGGGAGAAAAATAGCCCGTGTTGTCGATGAAGCTTCAAGGGTTTGCCATTTTTGTTTCTTCTGTAAGGACATTTGTCCGCAAAATGCTGTTGCCATAATCTCAGAAGAAGATGACATACTGGGAAGAATTTTAGGGTAAGAAAATAGAAGGAGAGAATTTAGTGACCGGAATACTTAAGATAAAGTGGTGTCTGGCTTTGCTGTTACCTGTTGCTGTTATGTTCTCTTTCAGTTTAATTTATGCAAGAAGTCAGGGTAAATCCCCCCTGATTGAAAGAGAGCAATACCCAAGTCGGGAACTTGTGGACTTATTTCAAACGGGAGATCAATTCTTCGGTTTTAAAAAAGTCGAAGGGCCAACCTATTATATTCCTGATAAACTCTTTGATTATATCAACGGTGGAGCAGAGCTTTTTCTTGCTTATGGATTTTCAGAGCTTCTGGTAGTGGAGCTTGCTGAAGACCAGAATCATATGAACAGGGCTACTTTAGAAATCTATAATATGGGGACACTTGAGAATGCCTTTGGAGTTTTCAAAACTGAGGAGGGAGATGAAACATATAGATTGCCGGGTGGGGCAGAGGGAAGGATGGGGAATGGACTTCTTCAGTTTTACAAAGGGAAATTTTATGTAAAAGTTTTTCTCCCCCCACAGTCAAAGGCTTATCGCAAGGTTGTAGAAAAAATCGGCAAAACTGTAGAAGAGAGGATCGAAGGAACTTTTTCAAAACCGGCTTTCTTTGATCTCTTTCCAGTGAAGGATCGCATTGCAGACAGTGAGAACTATACGAGCAAAGATTTTTTGGGACAGCCTTTTTTCAAAGGTATTGCCTCCGCTCAATTTATGCAGGAAGGAAAGACATATAGAGTTTTTCTTTCCGTTGAACCAAATAGAGAAGAAGCCGAAGAGAGTTTTCAAAAATATAGAGAATACTTGATTAGTGAAAGAGCTTATCAAGGCAAGTTAAAAGGCGGCACAAAGGGTTTTGTTGGTAATGATCCTTATTATGGGAATTGTGTTATTTCTGTAATCAAGGGGAGAATAGTCGGTATTTTAGGCAATTCTGGGGATGCAGTAGCTCTTATAAAAAGTATTGAAAGGGGTATATGATGAGTAATGAACCTTATTACACCCGCAGAGAATTTATAAAAACATCAGCAAGGGGATTGGCTGTTGGAGGAGTTTCGCCATTTCTCAATCAATCGTCTTTAGTATCACTATTAAAGAAGAAAGACGTAGTAACTTATCGGACGCTGGGACGTACAGGTCTTAAGGTTACTATGGTCAGCTTTGGAGTGATGCGGGCTGATAATCCCGGTTTAATCTCAAAAGCGATCCGCATGGGAATTAACCATTTCGATACAGCCAATGCCTACCAGAAGGGTAATAATGAAAAGATGTTGGGAGAGGTGGTTAAAAAGGAGGGGGGCAGAGATAGATTGATTATTGCTACCAAGGTAGCACCACCCAGAGATAAAAAAACTGCCCAGTTCACAGCCGATGCTACCAAGGATAATTTTATAAGAAAGTTTGAAGAAGGATTGAAACGCCTTCAGATGGATTATGTAGATATTTTATATGTGCATAATATCATGTCTCCTCAGATGGTTTTCCATGAGCCCACTCTTAAGGCACTGACTCAACTGAAAAAAGAAGGGAAAGTGAGATTTGCAGGTATTTCGGTACATCAAAAAGAGGAAGAGATCATCCGGGAAACACTCAAAAGAGATTTTTACGATGTAATCCTTACCGCTTATAATTTCAAAAAGAAGAACAGGGAAGCTGTAAGAAAATCTATTGCATCTGCATTTCAGAAAGGAATCGGCATCGTTGCTATGAAAACCCAGGTTGGGGGATATGATGTGTCATCGCTGGGCATCAGTCCCTTCCAGGCTTGCCTTAAATGGGTGCTGAATGACAGCCATGTCGCTTGTGCCATCCCCGGCATAACCAACTTCAATCAGCTTGATGAAAATTTTGCAGTAATGAAACAATGTGCCCTTTCTCAAAAAGACATGAAGCAACTGAGTTATTATTCAAACTTTCTAAATGGCCACTACTGTCAGGGGTGTCAGGAATGTGTTGAGAGTTGTCTTCAGCACTTGGATATTCCGGAGTATATGAGATCATATATGTACCATGTGGGATATAAAGATAATGATCTTGCTCTGGGGCTTTTGAGAGAAATAGCACATTATTCTCCGGCTAATGTTTGTGGATCGTGTGAATCTTGTGTGGCACGATGTCCTAATGGGATAGATATTAAGAGAAGAATGGATAAACTCCGTTTATTACAGGCGTGATATTTATGAAACAGATTATAAAGGATTTTGTCTCTGGCCTTTTGTTATCAGTTGTTCTACTCATTTGTGTTGTGGTGTTCCTGATTGCTTTTGCCATAATGTCTCTTACGCTTAAACTGATGACGATTCTCCTAATACCCTTTGTTATTATCGCCCTCTTTTTTATCACCTTCTGGTTGATAGGTTTCCTTTTCAGAACAATCAGGGAAAGATAATGGGGTCACCCAATTACGATTATGTGAGGGCTTTTTCTATGACTTGATCCATATTTTCCACCAGATAAAATAGTAAAAAAATATCATTACAGAAGGTTGAAGGCAGAACCCATATTACCTTACCAAACGCAATTTTGTTTCTCTCAGGAACTGATTCCCTTAACAAAGAAGGCATTGAAACCTTAAAGACATTAAGTGAAGTGTTGGAAAAGTATCCAGACCGAAATATATGCATTGAAGGCCATACTGACAATGTTCCCATTGGTCCTAAAGATTACAGGATTTAGGGTTGATAGTTATAAGGGCAGCAGCAAATCTTATTAGATGATGAGATTTTGGATGTAAGATACGAGATGTAGGACATATTTAAATTGAATCGATTAACTTTTTAATTTTTTGAGTGCAACTTCAGCTGCTCCTTTAATTGCCTCAGGCCTTGAAGGATGAAACCAAACTGAGTTATCAAGAGTTTCGATGGTAGCTTTGGAATTCATGGCAGTAGCTATGATCCCTATTAGATCTGCTGAATGGCTTCCCACAATAGACGCACCTAATATCTCAAGAGTAGTTTTATCAACAATTAATTTAACAAAACCAGTTGTATTTCCACTACACTGAGCCATGGCATTCTTTTCGTACCAGGATTTACCAACCACATATTCTATCCCTTCATGTTTTAGTTGGAACTCCCTTTTGCCAACAGATGCCACTTCTGGTTCTATAAATATTGCAGTTGGTATAACTTCATAGCTCATAGGACTGAAACTCATGTCTCGTGAAATATCACTTATACCAATTATACCTTCTTTTTCTGAAACATGCGCCAATCTTAACTCTCTATCAATAACATCCCCTATTGCATAAATATCATTCCTATTTGCTCTAAATCTCTCATTTACTCCTATTGCACCTTTTTCATTTAACTTGATTCCTAACTTTTCTAAGCCTAATCCTTTTGAATTAGGGTTCCTTCCGACCGCCATGAGCAACAAATCTGTTTCTAAAGTCTTAGCATTTGATAGCCTTGAATTAATCCTTCCTCCGTTTATTTCTATAGAATCTAAACCAATATTTTGATAAATATTTACTCCTCTTTTTTTGAAGGTTCTTAAAACTTCTCTTACAACGTCATCATCTTCTGAGTTAAGAATTCTAGGTAATAGTTCAACTAATGTTACATCAACACCATAGTTTGCAAATATATTGGCATATTCACAACCTATATACCCTCCTCCAACTATTAGGATGCGTTCAGGTAATTCTCTCAAATCCAAAATCTCATTACTTGTCATAACTTTTTTACGATCAAGATCAAATTGAGGTGGCATTATTGGTGTTGAACCTGTTGCTACTATTATTTTTTTAGCATAAATCTTCTCAGTATCATCAATAGCTACTTCTCTTCGTGAACTAATGTAAGCTGACCCCCTATAAACATTTATATCCGAACGTTTAACTAATCTTTCAAGCTGCTTTCTTAATGAAGCAATTACATTATCTTTTGTTGCCATGGCATTTTCAAATGCTTTATGAACAAGATTTTTGTCCTGTACAAAAGGATCTTTTAGTTTTCTTGAATATTCTAAGTAATTTACAAAATTCTGGGATGATTGATACAGTGTTTTAGTAGGGATGCAACCAAGATTTAGGCAGGTACCGCCAAATTTATCTCTCTCTATTAAAGCTACACGTTTGTTTGTCTCTGCTGCTTTAAGAGCAGCAATGTATCCCCCAGGACCTGCACCTATTACTGCGACATCATATTTTTGTTTCATCTTACTGAACCTTAGAGATCTTCTAATGGCAATTATGCGCTATTTAATAAAATTATCATACATGGTTTAAGAGTACAACATGATTTTCAGTTCTCAACTGATACGATGCAAGGTTGCATAATAGCAACTGATATTTTCATGTTTTTTCTTTTGACGTGCAAGAAACTTTATCTTATACTTTAACTCACTCGGAAGTGAGTTTGACCATACAGAATTTGAAGTTCCTGTGATTATTAAATGGGTTCAATGTAATGTTTTGATGGGCATAAGATAGTAGTTACTTTAGACTAGACTGCCCAGTTACAGAGGTGAATTCCATTACTTACAAATCGTTTTAGAGATTAATTAAGAGAGGGGGTGAAAAGCAATGACAACGCCTCAACATTGTCCGGGATTTGAATATTTTAAGAATCTTAGCTCATTTAATTGTAAGTGTCCCAATTGTGGAAAGGAGGTTGAGATTTTCTCTGATGAATTTGATAAGAAACATAGATGTAAAGGTTGTAATGGGGAAATTGACTTCTCAAAATGTGAATTATATGCAAGTGGTAAAGATACTACCCCCAGATAAACACAGTATGAAAGATTTTTAATCTTCATTTACATCTTAGATAATAAAAAAGATAAGGAGTTAAGTTATGAAATTCACTGCGTCTTCAATTATGCGTTCTAAACTTGTTGCCTGTGATTCCACAGATAATCTTAAGAAAGTTGCCAATAAGATGCTTATTGAAAAAGTAGGATCTGTTTTGGTCAAAAAAGAAGGAGAGTTCATAGGTATTATTATTGATAGAGATATCTTGAATGCTGTAGTAAAAGGTATGGATTTTGAAGAAAATCTGGCAGCGGAAATAATGTCAACTCCTCTTGAATTCTGCGATGCTGATGATAGTCTCGAAAAATGCAAAGAGCTTTTTGAAAAAACAAATCACTCCCGTTTAGTAGTCAGAAAAGATGATAAAATTGTAGGTGTTTTATTGGAAAAATTTGTAGATCGTTTTTTAGGTGTATCTAAAATGGTCTCTTTATCAAGGCTGTCTGATACACCTAAATTTAGAACTGGAAGAGGATAAATTTTTCAGATTAACTTACCCCAAAAAAGCATGTGTAACATTTTGGGTTTTACCCATTAGCAACTTTAGATATTCTTTTTATCTGTAATGCAAAAGATGTTTAAAATGTAAGAAAGACTGTTATTTTATATTACCAGACATTGTTTTGTACAATTTCTCAAAAGTTGTCTTTTGAGCTCCGAGATTGAGCATTTCTTCTATAGAAACTTCAGAATCATTAGGCTTTATATTAACTCCTTTAACCGCGTCCCGTAATATAGTAACCTTATAGCCAAATTTTAAAGCATCTAAAACTGACCATTTGACGCAATAGTCAGTAGCCAGACCTCCAATAAAAAGTGATGTTACACCAAGCTTCTTTAGTAATGTACTAAATTCGTTTCTTTGAGAATCAACAGCTTGAAATGCTGAGTAGCTATCCTCGTCAGGGTCCATCCCTTTAGAAAGTATGATAGTGTCTTTGGGTAGTCTTAAGACAGGGTGAAATTGTGCCCCTTGAGTATTCTGTACACAATGTTCTGGCCAGTTACCACCAAACTGTTTGAAATGTTTTGTGTGTTTTGAGTGCCAGTCACGCGATGCAAAAATTGGCATGTTTTGCCTCGAGAAGAATTTGATATACTTATTGAGCATTGGAATTAACTTATCACCTTCTGGTATAGGCAGGGCTCCTCCTGGGCAGAAATCAAGCTGTACATCTACTATTAAAAGTGCATTTTTCGATTTCATGATTTAGGTTATATTCGCAATGTTTTTATAAATTGTGTTTGATTAAAACAAAATAATCTACGAGTGTCAATTTATTTGGAAGGACAACTTACCATCCAGCCATAAACTATTCTATTGCATAGGAAGATATGAGTACTACTAAAGAAATCTAGCTTGAGAAAGGAGAAAAGATGGAAAAAAAAACAGAGGAGCGTATAAAAGCCCTAGAGATTGCTCTCAACAACGAAGCTTTTGAGAGAGATTTTTATTTGAAACACAAAGAAAGAACTACCAACCCTCTCGGCAAATTGATGTTTGGAACTATTGCGAGCGACGAGTCGGAACATTATCAGAGGATACTTAAGTTGCATGGAAAACTGAAGGAAGAGGGGAAATGGCCTGATACAATACCCCTTAAGGTGAAAGGTACCGAAGTAAAGTCGGTGCTTCAGAATGTAATTGATTCAGTAGAAACCTTACCCGAGGCAGATAAGGACGACATGGAAGCAGTGAAAACCGCCGTTGATTTTGAGGCTAAGGGTGTAAAGTTTTATGAGAAGCTTCGAGACAGCGTTGACGGTCCCCTTGAGAAAAAATTTTACGGTATGCTTGCTTCGATTGAAAGAGAGCATCTGTTGTCTCTTCAAGATACCTACGAATATTTCCAGGACCCCGAGGGATGGTACCGCATAAAGGAAAAACACCATTTCGATGGAGCCTGAAACTGAAAGACCTTTCTTGTTTTATCTGCAAACGGAATCTTCTCTTGTTCACCATGTCAAAACATCAATGGTTCTAGTAAGTCGCAGAACAATTGTATTTCCTAATCGATGTATTTTTTCAACTAATATTAAAAATGTAATAATAATAGGGAATTAGGAACATAGTAGGGCATGAATAAAGTTAGCTTTATCTATTGACTTACTTATTTTGGTGGTTATTTTTAAATTAAAGGGGGGAAGTAAAAAATGTGATAGGAAAGGAGGTGATAATTATGACACTCGTTAAATGGAGACCTAAAACCGCATTATCTACCTTAGGATTGGATGTTCTTGACTGGTTCGATGATTTTTATGAGAGACCGAGCGTGTATTGGGGTGGTGGTTTTTATCCTTCTGCAGAGAGTTATGCAAAGGGTAATATCCTTCACCTGCGTACAGAAATTCCAGGAGTTAATCCCAAAGATGTCGACATTAAAGTTGAAGATGGACATATTTGCATAAGAGGCGAGCGAAGAAGACCTGAATCTGCCAAAGACTCTTGCTACTGCTTTGAAGAGATGTGTTATGGTTCTTTTGAACGCTGTTTCCATCTCCCGGAGCGTGTAGAGGTTGAAAAGATTCATGCCAAATATGAGAATGGGATGCTGGAGCTCTCTATTCCCCTTAGTGAATCAGTTGCAGGGAAGAAAATTCCCATTGAAGGAGTAGAAGAAGAGAAAAAAGAATCTAAAGCTGCATAGGGAGATAATGAGAAAATAGGTTATGGACAAACAAAAAATAAAATATTTATGTTTATTTACTCCACTTAAAAAGTGGGAGTTTTCCCTCTTGGGAAAAGAAAAACCATTGAAGATAAGAAGATAAACCCAAGCAGAATAAAATTAAAATGAAACATTTTAAAAGCTGCTTGGGTTTTCTTTTGCTTAGGTGAAAAGATGATTGTCTATGAGGCAAAACCGTACTTTCGTGGTAGAGAAGATGCGGGACGAAAGCTTGCTGAAAAGTTAGAGCCCTATAGGGGAGTAAACCCCTTTGTTCTCGCTATCCCTCATGGTGGTATACCTGTGGCTGTAGAGGTGGCTAAAGGATTAGGAGCGTGTTTGGATGTGATAGTAGTACGTAAGATCCCAATCCCTTCTAATACGGAGGCTGGCTATGGTGCAGTAGCTGATGATGGAACCATCCTGTTAAATGAACCCCTGGTCAAGCAATTGGAATTAACCTCGCAACAGATACAACACCACGCAAGAAGAATCAAAGATGAAATTGATAAACGCATAACCATTTATCGGGGGAATAAATCCCTTCCTTCACTAGAACAGAAAACTGTTTTTATTATAGATGATGGGCTCGCTTCCGGTTTTACCATGTTAGCAGCAGTAAATTCTGTGAGACGTCGCAAAGCAGGGAAGGTAATCGTATCGGTTCCTGTTGCCTCATCATCTGCCTATCATCTGGTAGGGGAAAAGGCTGATGAACTAATTAGCCTTATCGTAGCTGAGACACCCTATTTTGCCGTTGC
>WTBG01000106.1 GCA_013139225.1 Deltaproteobacteria bacterium | reverse complement strand
GCTTAAACTTTTTACCCCCTTTGCCATACTTTCAGCAACCTCTTTGCTAACCGCACCATGACGCTTGAGTATGCTGGCAGGAACTTTCAACAACTCCTTTTTAGCCTTATCACTGTACACAACAAGGGATCGTTCCAGATAGTCTGAACTTCCAGGGGCATTTGTAAGCCGATGGGTAATAAGACCTCCCGTGCATGATTCTGCTATTGAAATGGTTGCACCTTTTGACCTCAACAGTTTACCCACAACCTCTTCTAAGGTTTCCTCATCCTTCCCAAAGATAACATCTCCCAGATACTTTTTGGTTTTAATCTTTCGCTCTAATGTCTTAAGCTTTTTTTCTATATATTTTCCATCTTTACCACGCATGGTGAGCTTAAGGCTGATTTCTGGATAGTGAGGCAAAAAAGCAAAGGCAACTTCCTTCTCACTTTTTATCAAATCGCTCAATACCTGATCACAATAAGATTCGCTTTCACCAAAGATCTTTAACACACATGAACTTACAATAGTGGTCTCTGGTTGCTCTCTCTTTATTATAGGTATAACACTCTCCTCAAACATCCTTTTCATCTCTCTGGGAACACCTGGCAGGAAAAAGAACAAGGTGTTGCTTCTTGCTAAATAAAACCCACATGCAGTTCCTATGGGATTAGGAATGATAGTCGAGTCACTGGGTAAATAGGCTTGCTTCACGTTGTTGGGGCTCATCTTACGATCATACTTCTTAAAGCGTTCTTCCATGGCCTTAAGAGCTATTTTGTTAAGCACCAACTTTCTCCTCAGAGCCTCAGCAGCAGCTTTTGCGGTTATATCATCCACCGTGGGGCCTAATCCACCGGTGACTATAACGTAACCAACTTTTTGCTGAGCATTTCTTAAGGCATCCACTATCTTCTCAGTATCATCTCCTACTGTTGTTATCTTTATTACTTCAATCCCAATGGTATGAAGTTGTTGGGCAATAAATGTAGCGTTGGTATCCTGAGAGCTTCCAGAAGTAAGCTCATCACCTATGGTCATTATTTCTACGTTCATATAACCGATCCACGTATACCGATATTTACTCTGTTAGAACGAAATTCTTTAAAAAAGTTATTTAAGAACGTTGATGATTAATTAAAATTCAAGACATTTTCTCTTGGATATCATATTTCTAATAGGGCGAGCTGCGCATCCCTAAACCGTTTTACGCAACCTAAATCTTAAATTAGCAAATCTATCATCCTGTCCGCGCTAATAGTGCTAAAATCTTAAAGAGTTTCCGAGATGATTAATTCAGAAACCAATAGTATACAACCTGGAGCAATAGATTAGAATAAATGCCGGCTATTACATCATCTAAGACTACATCCAGTCCACCCTTCTTTCTATTGTTGAAAAAGTTTGCTGGTGGAGGTTTGACAATATCAAAGAAACGGAAAAAGAAAAAACCCAACACAATATTCATCCAGCTAAATGGTAAAAGAAACATGGTGACTAAAAATCCCACCAGCTCATCAATAACAATGTAACTGCAATCTTTCTTGTTAAAAATCTTCTCCGATTTATCTGACAACCATACAGCCAAAAAAAAGAGGATAAGGGTGATCAACCCATAGAGATAAGTATTAAGGTGTGATATGAGAAGATAAAATATGACTCCCAGTGTAAGGGTGCTAAAAGTAGCGGGTGCAATGGGGAAATAGCCCGTATAAAACCCTGTAGAAAACAGGGCAATAATTTTATCTCCTGTTTTCATTATTCTGCTTTCTCCACTCTGACAGAAGCATTAGACGATACTTTCTTGAAGACTGTAGGGTCATCAAAAACCTTACCAAAGACATTGACTGCACTTGCAGGTCTTATTTCATTCCCCTTGCTTACAGGCGTTGGACCAAAGAAGATACAGAATGCAGGTCCTTGTGGCCAGTATGCTAGATCACCTTTTTCTACAACCTCACAGGCATCTTTTTCCAAATCATGAGATACAGGAATGGCAAAATATATTTCATCCCCCCAAAGATTACACTTTGATTCAAGTGGGAGCACATTCCAGACAGCATCAGCAGTAGGAGTATTGAGAAGACACGCTTCCGCTCTCACGTTTCCCGCGATGATTTTTATTTTCCTTTCCATGTTTTACCTTTCACATTTTACCGCTGAGAAGGCTAAGTTCGCAGAGTTTTTTACATCTTCTCCTCCGCATTCTCTGCCTGCTCCGTTAAATGTTTTGCAAGTGAAATGCTTGTCATGTCTACCCCGTTAAATTCTTGTTTAATAGGTTGGAATGTGTGGTTTATTCCATTAGAGTAGTGCACATTTCATTATGGCGAAGCTATTTATCCGGGGCGATCTCCGCGGTAAACCTCCTTACACTTATATCTTCTCTAAAATAGCTGCTGCAAGAAGGGGGAGCATAATTTCATGATGACCAATTAAGTGAAATCCTTTTCCATCCAATGCAGCAGGTCGCTCTACAACATTAACTGAAGGTCTGTAATGACGGATAAAATACATATTCACCGTAGTCATATTTTTCAACTTAAAACCTAAATTACTGGCTAAACTTAAGGCTTTGAGAAATACCTCTGGCAGAATGACAGCCGACCCTACATTGAAAAATACCCCGCCTTCAAGCTGTGAAACAAGTGAGGAAAATTTTATAAAGTCATTTTGACTCAGCTTTCCTGTTGCCGCACCATCAAAGTTTGGATGCATGTGAATAGTGTCTGTTCCTATGCTTACATGAACTGTAATTGGTGTTCCACTCTTTGATGCCATAGCCAGCAGGCTCATCTCGTTGTATGGAGCAGATAATTGCAAAAGCTTTTCCCCAATGGATTCCCCCATCCCCCGATTATCCTTCACACCTGTCTTTACTGCATGATTTATTACATCCGCAGCTTCACCTGCCATGCCGAATTCACCACTTTGCAAACCCGACAAAACATCTTCAGAGGTTTTACCAGAGAGAGCTATTTCTACATCATGGATAGCTCCTGCTCCATTCATGGCAATACAGGATATAACACCTTTTTGCATGAGATCTATAATCAGTGGATTTAACCCTACCTTGATTACATGAGCGCCCATTCCAAAGATTATTGGTTTCTTCTTCTGATAAGCTTCTGCTACCCGGTGAGCTACTTCCTTAATATCCTTGGAAGCTAAAGTATTGGGAAGTGTATCTAAAAACTCTTTAAAACTTTTCCCCTTCTCATAAAGTTTGCAAAAGTCTTTGACGTCTACTTTACTGGGTCTTTCCTGTAAAGGGATTGTTTTGATTTTTTCAATATCTATGGATTTTGATCCTTTTCTCATATTGATGCACTTGTAAAAAGTCAGAAATCAGACAGGCTTGGCCGCCTGCCAGGCCAGGAAGATCCCTGGCCGACACGAGTGTCAGCTCCCTGGCTGAGCTCGGGCAAAGCGGGCGGGCAGCCAGACAGTAAAAAGCACCAGATGCAAGGCGCTTGGTTCTTTAGAAATGAGGCGTACGTTGCAATACGCCACAATAATTTACCCCGTTAAATAAGTGATTAGAATTACCCGTTCTGCTTACATCTGACCACATCATTTAACAGCTGTGAATAGAACAACTGTTAATTTAACGGGGCGGTAATGAAGTGCAACGCCGCAGATGGACTTTTTGCGAACCTGTCCGTATTCAGTCTTGAAAAAGCAGTTCCTGCACAACCAGTTCACAGATAATATGACTAAGGGTAATTTGAACCTCCTGTATGCGGGGGATATCATTTGACTCAACATTGAGATGGTAATCTACCAGGGTACCCATTTCTCCGCCCCCTTTTCCAGTTAATCCCAGGGTCTTTAGCCCTATATCATGTGCATTTTTTATTGCCTTAATCATGTTCGGCGAATTCCCACTGGTGCTTATTCCCCAGGCAATGTCTCCCTTCTTACCCAGCGCTCGAATTTGTCTGGAGAAGACATTAGAGAAATCACTATCATTGCTAATACTGGTTAGAATAGAAGTATCTGTAGTAAGTGCCAAAGCAGCAATTGGGGGTCTGTCTCTTTTGCTTTTTTGCAGCCTGTTAACAAATTCAGCCGCAATATGTTGAGCATCAGCTGCACTTCCCCCATTACCAAATAGCATGATTTTGTTGCCTGATTTTAATGATTCTGAAATAAGATGAACCACTTCTATAATCTTTTCGCAGTTTTTCTGAGCAAAAGCTGTTTTTAAATCTGCACTTTCTTTAAATCTTTCAATGATTAAATCTTGCATGAATTCTTCTCATATTAGGCCATAAAAAAAGTACGCTCATAATAATAGCTATCACCTGATTCTGTCAAGTTAATTTGCCTTGGCTAATAGAAGGAAGCA
>WTBG01000238.1 GCA_013139225.1 Deltaproteobacteria bacterium | reverse complement strand
TCTGCTCTATACGCACAGGTTCACCAAAAGAAGTATCTCCCGCTATCAGTGAAAGATACATCTTAACCAGGGCACTCGTCTTACCTGAACCCGCTCCTGCACAAAGACATGTATTTTCATTAAACTGAAACAAGGATTCCCTATCTAAAGAATTAGCTGAATCCATTCTGATTACAATCTCCTGTTTTGATGAATTTGTAAAAAGTCAAAAACCCCCTCCCCTTAATTCCTCAATCCCTTAATTCACTTATTTGGAATACTCCAGTTGTCTATTAGTTCCTGGATCCCTGCTTTCGCAGGGATGACAGACAAGGACGTAACCGATTAAAAAGACATGTCATTCCCGCGCAAGCGGGAATCCAGTATTGTGAATAATTTCATCGGGGTAATCTAACTGGAGTATTCCAAATAAGCAGATTCCTAAATGCCCTAAATTTTATTATCTAGTGATAGCATTTTGAATTTTAGATTTGGGATTTTTGATTTTAATTCCGCATTTGTTTGTTTCCGAAATCCAAAATCCGCATTCGTCTAATCCAGTATCTTGCACCCTGTCCCCTGAACCCTGTCCCCTTTTCACTATTCCCCCCCCTCATCAATATCAACCGAAACAAACCTGCATATATGATCATATTCACAAAAAGTGCAGTCCTTAGGACAAATGGAATAATCACCAGATTTTGCTCCTTCAACAATTCCAGATATTTGATTAAAAAGGTTTACCCTACCCTGTTCTCTTAACTTCATTCTCTTCTTTAAATCTTTCTCAAAGAAATGATCAGAGCTTCCAACAACATATGGTTTCATCCGTTTGGCTTTTCTAAAGAGGTAGAACGTCCCTTCCATCAAGTTGACCTTATTTTGTTCACTCATAAACTCCTTTAATGCTGCTAAATAAACAGGAATTTGAAAACTTTGTACTCCCATCTTTTCCTCTTTAAGCAGATCTCTATAGAACTGTTCATTACCGCTATTCTTATAGTCAATTACCCTAATCTTATCTGGGCCAATATCAACTCGATCAACCTTCCCACCTACCAGGATTTCTTTCCGATCATAACCTATAACGACAAGTGGTGACATATCTCTATCACCCTCATCACCGAAGAAATTCCCGATCAGAAATTCAAAATAGACTGGCAGAAACCCCTCATTCCTGTATTTAGATTCCTCCTCGATAAACCTGTCCCAAAGAGGATCGAGTCTCTTTTTCCTTATTTCCCACAGATCTCTATCTCCAATATATTCCCTTTCTTCCCACTGCTGGTATATCTCAACAGCTACTTTTTTTATAAAGTCTTTCTCTTCTTCACTTCCAGTCACTGGAAGAAGTTCTTCTTCTTTTCTCGCTTTAAAAAACCGTTCCAACACTTTATGAATGAGGTTCCCTTCATCAACTATCTCAATTTCCTCCTCTGGAACTTTTAAGGGTAAGACCTTTAGTAACCGCTTTAAAAAAAATCCAAAAGGACAACTGACATAGCTTTCAAAATGTGTTGGGCTCCAGAAACGCCCCTTCCCTTCTTCAAAAAATTCCTTCAACTCCTTTCTTATCTCTTCATTAGTAATCAGTCCTGTCCAAATACTGGCCTTGTTTTTCCTGCTTACTACATTTTCTTCTAAAAAAAACTGCTCCCTTATTCTCTCAATTTCAGCACATCGAAAAATCTTTTTAAAACTATTCCTAAACTGCTCATGAGCAATCAATTGGTTGAATAGTGAAGCTGTAAGAACCTCTTCCTCTATCACATTATCATCTACCTTTTCCCCATCGCTAAGAGATGCCTTCCAGATATTGAAAGAAAGCCGATTTTCTATTTCTTCTTTCTCAAAGCACTCTTTAAGTTGAGGTACGATAAACCCATGGGAAGTTCCGGTGGCAAAACCATTTTTCTTATCCACCAAACGCATCACCTCATCAAGGTAAAGAGAAGGCAAGACAGTTCTCCCTTTTACATCTACCTGGCTGCAACTAAGATATAGCCTTTTTTGAGCACAGGACAATCCCAAATAAAAAAGCAGTGGTTCCTCCTCATATTTCTCTTCCATTAGAAGAAAAACTTTTTCCCCCACCATATGGTTAAATTGTGCCTTCTCATCGTCTTTAAAAAGAGGATCTTGCCACATTTTGCCAGTGGAAGAATCCTCTATAAGCCCACCTAGAAATAGATAATCAAAGGTTAAACCCCTGCTTTCGTAAAGGTTTAAAACTTTTACTCCATGGACAAATTCTCTCCCCGAAAGTATAAAGCCTCCCTCCATAAATTTCATCAGCAGGTTACGGAAGTAACCATAGGTAATAGTTTCATCATCTAAAACCAATTGCTTAGCAACATTGTTCAGCTCATCAAGAATGTCACCAAACTTCTTTAAGGAGGCAATATCCCTTTTTAAAACATCCTCATCATCACAACACACTACTTTACGGGGTATTCCCAGGTTCTGTATCAATCTTTTCAGGATATCAATGAATCCCTTTACAGTGTTCTTTTTTCTGAATGCCTCTATATCTCTTTTCATATATAAAACTTTATTTTTTAGCCTTTTAACTTCCTCTCTCTCCTCTCGGATATTTGAATTATTAGCCTCTTCACCAGAGGATTCTATCCTGCTATCTATTCTTTCAATCAGCATGGTTAGCTTCCCGTCCCATCCGTTACCTCTATCGTCGATGATTCCAGCCTTAAGGATATAAGATTCCATCTTTCCACCATCCAGGGAATCTTCTCCTTGCCAGAAATCTATGTAATTTGATCTTATAATCTTCAAGAATGTATTACGCTCAAAATTGTTGTCCAACAGTTCAAAAATGGACAGGATGGTTTTTATTACATTACTTGAAAGAAGTGGTTTGCCTCGTCGAAAGTAGAGAGGAATTTTAAAACGATTAAAGACATCTTCTATCATCTCACTATATAAAGAGAGGTCTTTAAATAACACTCCGATCTTACCTGGCTTGACTCCTTCATCCAGCAGTTTGCTGATCTCTTTCCCTATTGTCTCTGCCTCCTGATAAATCCCTGTGGTTTCAATCAAGGTAAGTTCACCGTCAATACTTATTGGTTCTATTCCTGATGAATGTCCATCACTTCTAAAATAATTTTTAGTTATTCCACTCAATTTTCCCTGTGAGTCATCACGCCGAGTCTTAAAATTCAGATTAATATCTACATTTAGTTCCCAAAGACTCTCAAATTTCCTGATTGTCCTTTCAACATAGCCAAAGATATCACCTCGATCATGGTCATAAGGAATGATAACATCTGTATGCTCTACCCTATGTGCCAGGGCGATAATGAGATCAAATTGAACAGGTGTGAAATCATATATATCTTCTACCTTAAGATTGTGGACCCCATTTAAAAATGCAATTTCATTACCTTTATTTGCTACAAAATCTCTCACTACTATATTCATGTCATTGTGATCGATCAGCTCCAACTCCCCAAGTTTCACATGGTAATAACGATAGACACTGGCCAACTCCATAAGTCTTTCTTTATCTTCACCCCTCCATCTCTTGACTATACCATCAAATACTACACTAGATATATCACATATTTTCAATGTGTTAATCATATTTATTAAAGTATTACTAAAAGTTCTGGAATTGATAAGTGGTTTAAAATAGCCATCTTTCTTACCCTTATAAATTGTATCTATTACTTTCTCAATAAGGACTAAC
>WTBG01000198.1 GCA_013139225.1 Deltaproteobacteria bacterium | reverse complement strand
TTAAAACAGCTCTATCTGATCGATAAAAAAGGGACTATCTTTAAAAAGGCTGAAAGAGAAGACGGGTTATTAGCTTTTCCCATTTTAACCGGGGTTACCTGGCAAGATCTAATGAAACCACAGGGGACCCACACTCATTTAATCACTCAGACACTGACCCTTATGGCCATTCTTGAAGAAGAAGGAATAGACATCTCTGCTATTTCTGAAATCCATTTAGATCCTACCTTTGGGCTGACTGTTTTTACTACTCACCATGCAACCCAAATTGATATGGGCTTTCCTCCCTTTCAAGAAAAGTGCAGACATCTCTGCTCAATAATGGAGGATCTTAAACGCAAAGATCTCATTCCTCAAACCATAGACTTAAGTTACAGCTTAAGAGCTTTTGTTAAAACCAAACCACAAAACAAAGAATTTAAATCCATCAAGAAAGGAGGTGAAAAACAATGGGTAAAAATGGAAATATAATTGTAGGACTGGACCTCGGTACAACAAAGACCTGTGCTATCGTTGGAGAGATTAATAACGGAGGGGTTGATATTATCGGCTTTAGTAGCGCTCCCTCCAAGGGGTTAAGAAAAGGCATGGTGATTGATATCGAGAGTACTGCGTCCTCTATCAATAAAGTCATCGAAGAGGCAGAACTCATGTCGGGCTGCAGTATCAGCTCAGTTTACACCGGGATTGCAGGCAACCACATCAAAGGACTCAACAGTAATGGAGTTATCGGGATAAAAGATCATGAAGTGAAAAAAAATGATATCGATAGAGTCATTGAGGCGGCTAAAGCTATTGCCATCCCCCAAGACAGGGAGGTTATACATGTTCTCCCTCAAGAATTTATTGTTGATGAACAGGGTGGCATTCACGATCCTTTAGGAATGTCAGGGGTAAGACTGGAAGCAAAGGTACATATGGTTACAGGTGCAGCAACCTCTGCACAAAACATTATCAAGTGTGCCAATCGCAATGGGCTGGTTGTAAAAGAATTGGTACTACAAACACTTGCTTCCTCTGAATCCACTCTGGAGATTGACGAAAAGGAGCTTGGTATAGCTTTAGTAGATATCGGTGGAGGTACCACAGATATCGCCATTTTACATGGAGGCAGCATTCGATACACTTCTGTACTTCCTCTAGGAGGAAATCATATCGCTTCAGATATTGCAGTGGGACTTAGAACTCCTTTAAAACAGGCAGAAGAACTTAAAATCCAACACGGCTCTGCCTCTAGCTCTCTCACTTCAAAGGACGAAACGATTGAAGTTACCTGTATGGGAGGAAGACAACCCCGAAAAGTTTCAAAAAGATTCCTCTGTCAGATTATCCAGTCACGGGTAGAAGAAATGTTTAACCTCGTTCACCAAGAAATTACCAGATCTGGCTATAAGGAACTTATGGCTCCGGGAGTGGTGCTGACAGGTGGAACTTCCTTGCTTGAAGGGATCCTCGAGGTTGGCGAGCAGATTTTGGATCTGCCAGTGAGAGTAGGATACCCCAACACTGTGGGGGGACTATCAGAAATTGTCAAAAGTCCTATCTACGCAACAGCCGTTGGTCTTGTACTCTATGGCAGGGATCATGCATCAGATCACAATCGTAAAAACGGGGCTAAGAATTTAATTCCCGGGATGACCCGAAGCGTGAAAGACTGGTTTGCTGAAGTTTTTTGTTAAAAAAGATTTAACCACAGAGAACACGGGGAATAAATTCATTGTCTAAAAGCTCTGTGACCCCCTGGTAAATTTTAACAACAACATGCAAGAAAGGAGAAAAAAATGGATAGTTTATTTGAAATTGAGGAAGACTTGGGTCAGGTTGCTAAAATCAAGGTCATCGGTATTGGCGGCGGTGGGTGTAATGCCGTTAATACCATGATAACATCTCGCCTGGAGGGAGTGGAGTTTATCGTAGCCAACACAGACCTCCAGGCATTAGGAAATTCACTTGCCTCTACAAAACTGCAGCTCGGTGCTAGGCTAACCAAAGGACTGGGTGCAGGGGCAAATCCTGAAATAGGAAGGAATGCCACTATCGAAGATGCAGATAAACTGAGAGATGAACTCAGCGGAGCTGATATGATCTTTGTTACTGCTGGACTGGGTGGGGGAACAGGCACCGGTGGGGCACCAGTTGTTGCAGATATTGCTAAAGAACTGGGGGCTCTTACCGTAGCGGTTGTCACCAAACCATTTCTCTTTGAAGGGAAAAAGAGACAGCAGGCTGCCGAGAAAGGGCTGGAAGAACTCAAGCAATCTGTCGATACCCTCATCACCATACCGAATCAACGACTGCTCAGCATAAGCGACAAAGGTATGTCTTTAATAGAAAGCTTTAAAAAAGCTGATGAGATTTTACTCCATGCCTCAAAATCGATTTCTGATCTGATCACCATTCCCGGTTTAATCAACCTGGATTTTGCCGATGTAAAAACCATCATGTCTGAAATGGGGATGGCCTTTATGGGAATGGGAATTGCTTCGGGAGAAAACAAAGCGGTGGAAGCAACGCAAAAGGCGATATCCAGTCCCTTGTTGGAAGACATTTCAATTAATGGGGCACGAGGTTTACTCATTAATATCACTGGTGGAGAAAACCTCACTCTTCATGAAGTCAATGATGCTTCAACGTTGATTCAGGGAGAAGCTGATGAAGATGCCAATATCATTTTTGGTGCTGTCATCGATCCTAAAATGGAAGATGAAATTCGCATCACGGTAATTGCAACTGGATTTGGAGCATATGAAGAAAAAAGGATAATTGAACTAAAAAATACGATCTCTCAACTCCCTGAATCAACTGACGAACACGATTTCCCCGCCTATTTACGCAATGATATAAATGGCGGAAATGGTGAACAACAGGTAACGAAAGTAGGTACCATCATCAGTGATTTCATAAACGACGAATATGACATTCCCACTTTTCTAAGAAGTAATGAAGAACTGAATCCAAGTGAGGCTTAATACTAAAATAAAAGGCAGAAAGATTTACACCATCAATCTTTTTTAACAAGTTGCATCTGTGACTTATGTACAAGTATCGTTTAAATGAGCAGACTACCGTCTCGCATACTACTTGAAAATGCCAAAGCTTTACTTTCTGAAGAGAAAGGAACGGTAAAAAAACCATGGGGCCGTAACACCACAGTTGTTTTAGTTTATCCCAACAGATATCATGTTGGGATGTCCAACCTCGGATTCCAGAGCATCTATCAACTGTTTAATAATCTCCCTGATACGCTGTGTGAAAGATCCTTTTTGCCTGAGCGAGAAGAACATTGGGAGCTGATAAGATCTCAAAGTGTTCTCTTCAGCCTTGAGTCATTTCATCCCTTTCGCGACTTTCACTTTATCGCTTTCTCCCTCTCTTTTGAAAACGACTACGTAAATATCTTAACCATCCTCAAACTTGCTAATATCCCCCTGTTGAGCTCTGAGAGAGGAGATGAATACCCTATCGTTATAGCTGGTGGTGTCTGTGCTTTCCTCAATCCAGAACCACTAGCAGAGTTTATTGACCTTTTCATCATTGGAGAAGCAGAAGAAGTACTCCCGAGACTCCTATCGGTTTACCAGCACCATCGAGAGAAGACTGTTAATAAAGAGATACTCCTAACTCATCTGGCACAGATTGAAGGTATATACGTCCCCAGATTTTATCAGGTTCACTATGACTCTTCAGGCAAAATCAAATCTTTTAAATCCCGGGGGGAAGTACCATCCAGGATAAAAAGAAGAAGCACCAGAAAACTGGATCCATTTCCCACACACTCGTCAGTTATAACTCCTCACACAGAGTTCAGTAACATGTTTTTAATGGAAGTAAGCCGCGGTTGCTCACACCGCTGTAATTTCTGCACCATTGGATGTGTTTACCAACCCTACCGAAAGAGAAGCTTGGAAAAACTTAAGGAAACAGCTATCATTGGGTTAAAACAACACCTCAAAATAGGCCTCATAGGGGCTACGCTCTCGGACCATCCACAAATCACTTCACTTTGTAGCTTTATTATTAAGGAAGGGGGTAAATTCTCTGCAACTTCCATGAGAATAGACTTGTTTGACGAGGAGTCAATCAGGCAATTTAAAAAAAGCGGAGCTCAGACTATCACACTCGCTCCCGAAACAGGTTCAGAACGACTGAGAAGAGTAATTAACAAACATCTTTCCGACAAACAAATTTTTGATACATTAGAAATGATAGCATACCATCGCTTCCGCTACCTTAAACTCTACTTTCTTATTGGACTTCCTACAGAAGAAGCTGAAGATATTGAACAACTTATTGAACTAACGAAAAAAATAAAACATCACCTTGTAAAATCACAACCCCGATCCAGGTATCCGGAAACCATCACCTTAAGCATTAATCCTTTTATCCCTAAACCATCAACTCCCTTTCAGTGGCATCCTTTTGAACACATCACTTCTCTTAAGAACAAACTTAGAAAAATTCAGAAAAGTTTAAATAAGGAAAGAAAGATTGTGGTTACCTGGGACCTTCCTAAATGGGGGTATCTCCAGTGCTTACTAAGCAGAGGGGACCGAAGGGTTGGGAAAATTCTAATGGCTGCTCATCATTTGGAAGGAAACTTTCTTAAGGCTTATAGGCAGGTGGACATAAACCCGGATTTCTATACTTATCGGCAAAGAGAACTAGATGAAATCTTTCCCTGGGATTTCATTGACCATGGAGTAAGCAAACAATCACTCATTCCAATTTACAAAAAAGCACTCGCAATGAATGAACCCACGAAGGAATAATAAAAAAGAAAGAAAATCTTATACGACAATCGAAAAATCAATTCCACAAACCCCTAAAATCAGTATTCCAGTACTCCAACACCCCTTCATATCGTGTGAGCAAAAAAACTTATTGCCAACAAAAGGCTCATATTTCCAACATGATACCTGGGTTAACCCAGATATTGCAGTAGGTATCGTAGCGAGGCGCAGAAAACCGTGGCGAAACGTGCAGTTGGAGCGATTTTAAGACGAGAGCATATCCATAGACATGTTGAGGAATAAAATCGTGTCGTAAACGACTACACGTGCAACGGGTAGTTGCCCTTTGCGACCCCGTGAGAAACACGGAGGTTTCAAAGTAAACAACAAGCGTTGCAGCAAGGATTTGAAAGCACTAAAGTGCTTTCCGGAAGATT
>WTBG01000076.1 GCA_013139225.1 Deltaproteobacteria bacterium | reverse complement strand
TAAATAAGCTTCATGAACTTCATCCAATCATTATAACTTATTCCAGTCACTTTAATATTTCTCTCGAAAACAATGTTATGAAATATGTCTAAAATGTCCCCTCTCTTATTTTCATCTTTAATTATGCTTTCACACGTAAATACTATTAAATACATATTTAATGCAAATAACTCTGAATAGAATTTCTCATACAACTTTTTTTCAATTTTTATCCTCAGAAAAACTTTTATCTTAAACCTGAATTCATGTGCCATGTCTTTTACTTCTTGATCCGTTAAATGTTCGGATAACCAATAGTATAATGTATCGGCAAAGTCTCTCTTCGATATTTTTATCGCGTTTCCCAATGTATAATCTCCACAATTGGAAAGTCCAGGCAGCTTTATTTTTTTATCACAGCTCAATGATATTAAAGCCTGCTTTTCATTAGAACAATCGATTTCTGCACTAGAATGTGGACAATTGGAATAACTATCAAGGTTAACAGAGTTGAAAGGAACATCCCCCCTATAACCACCATTCCCATAGGGCTTCGGCTTTCTGATCCAGCCCCGGTAGATAATGCAATGGGAAGAGTTCCGAAAATGGTGGATACGGCAGTCATCAGCACCGGCCTGAAGCGAAGTGTCCCCGCCCGGATAACACTTTCCACAACGCTAAATCCCTGAGACTTAAGCTGGTTGGCAAACTCGACGATTAAAATACCGTTTTTGGTGGCAAGACCTACAAGCATTACCAGCCCTATTTGGCTGTAAAGGTTAAGACTCATTCCTGCAAGGTAGAGCGCCCCAAAGGCACCTGTAAGTGCTAAAGGGACGGTAACCAGGATGGTGAGAGGATCAGTAAAGCTCTCGAACTGGGCTGCCAGTGCCAGATAAATCACAATGAGTGCCAGGTTGAAGGCAAAAATGAGAGAATAACCAGATTCTTTATACTCCAGGGACTGTCCCGATAATGCAGTTTGATATCCACCAGTTGCTGGTAGTACCTGGGCTGTAATCTCTTCTAGCTCACCCAATGCCTCTCCCAGGGTATATCCAGGAAGCAGAGAACCCTTGATGGTTACAGCGCGTTGCCTGTTGTAATGGTTGAGCTCACGCGGTGCTGTGCGCTCACGAACCCTTACCACATTGGAAAGTTGAATCAGATCATTATGCTCTCCCCGGAGGTAGAGTGTTTCAAGCTGGTCAGGAAGACTCCGGTTTTCCTTCTCAAGCTGCACTATAACATCATATTGCTCACCTGCTTCTTCGAATTTCGCAAAGTCCATACCTCCCAGTAAAACTTGATGGGTGGTAGCGATATTTCTCACTGAAACTCCCAGGTCATTCGCCCTATCCCTGTCAATTTCCACCAGTAGCTCAGGCTTGTTCAATTTTAAATCACTATCAAGATTAATGACTCCTGGTATTTTCTTCGCCCTTGTGAGTATCTCCTGAGTAACCGTAAAAAGTTTCTCATAGTCGTTCCCCTGTATGACATACTCGATGGGTTGTCCTAAAAAGGACTTCCCCAGAGAAGGGGGATTAATAGGGAAGGCAAGAACACCGGGGACGGAGAACACATGAGGGAAAATGCTTTTCACAATCTCCTGTTGCTTGCGCACACGATCTTCCCATGGGATTAGGGTTGAAAACAGCACCCCCTCGTTTACCATGCCCGGTGCACTCAGTCCCAGCGCTACCACGGAGATTGTTCTTTCTACTTCCGGCTGTGCCATCAAGATGTCTTCCACCTTGTTCTGGTATTTGAGGGTATGTTCCAGGGTGCTTCCTTCAGGAGCCTTTATAACGTTCAGAATCACTCCGCGGTCCTCCACAGGAAGAAACTCACTGGAAAGAAGACTAAAAAGGAAGACACCAACAAGCGAGACCACAAAAGCCACCAGGACAACCAGGGAGCTTCTCTTAATCGACCCCACAAGCAGGCGTTCATATCCCCGCTCCATTGCCTTGAATCCAGACTCCAGCCAGCCCTTAAGCCCTCTTTTGCTGGTGCTCCCTTTTGAGAGGAAGACCGAACAGAGCATGGGCGTCAGGGTGAGGGCAATGAAGGTTGAAAAACTGACTGCAATTGCGAGCGTTATGCCGAACTCTCGAAAAAGACGACCGGTATTACCGGTGATAAAGGCAAGAGGAACAAACACAGCGATAAGAACCACAGTCGTGCTTAGTACGGCAAAACTCACCTTCTCCATACCTTTAAAGGCTGCTGTCTTCCGGTCCTCCCCTTCCTCAATGCTTCGGTATATAGTTTCCAGCACCACAATGGAATCATCCACTACCAACCCGATTGCAAGTGTCAGTCCCAGGATAGTGAGAATATTGATGGTAAAATCCAGGAAGTACATTGCGGTGAATGTGGAAATAAGCGAAGCAGGAATGGTTACGGCAGGTATGAAGGTCGCTTTCATTGTCCTGAGAAAGACAAAAATTACCATAACAACCAGAGCACCTGCAAGAAAAAGTGAGTTGCGCACTTCCTTAATAGCCCGATCGATGAAGATAGTTGAGTCGTAGCCTACAACTGACTCTACTCCCGAGGGGAGGCTGGGATTTATCTCTTCGATTTCCTGATGAACCAGTCGTGCCACCTCAAGGGCATTTGACTTGGACTGTCTGATTACTCCTACCCCTACGCAGGTTTTACCATTGAAGCGAATAAGCTTACGATCGTCCTCCGGACCATAGGCTACACGTGCCACATCACCAATGCGGACAGGAATATTTTTACTGGTTCGAATAACGAGGTTTTCATACGCGTTAGGGGTCTTCAACTCTCCTTCCAGAAAAACTGAAAATTCCCGAAACCCACCCTCAATTCTTCCGGAAGGCAGGTTTACACTCTTCTCAGAAATGGCCGCAGCTATATCAGCAACGGTAAGACCGTAAGAAGCGAGCAGGTAGTGGTTTAGCCAGATGCGAATAGACTTTCTCTTTTCTCCTCCAATGATAATACCACCCACGCCGGAAAGTGTCTGTAAACGATTTTTAAACAACCTCTCTGCGATATCAGTAAGTTCCAACATCGAATACTCTTCACCATAGAGGGCTATCCAAATGAATGGGCTGGCATCAGCATCCTGCTTGACGATAACAGGTTCTTCAATATCGTCCGGGAGAATGTTGCGAACCCTGAGCACCCGATCTCTCACATCCTGAGCGGCAGCATCTATAGAACGCTCCAATTCAAATTCTATAGTGATGAGACTCACCTGCTCACGGCTTACTGAAAATATGGATTTTACATCCTCAATTCCACTCAGCTCATCTTCCAGGACCTGAGTAACCTCTACCTCAACCACTCGAGCACTCGATCCCTTATAAACAGTAGTAATGGATACAACAGGAGGATCAATATCTGGCGCCTCTCTAATGGGAAGTCTAAAAAAGCTTATTGCACCGAAGAGCACCAGCACTAAAGACATAACCGTTGCAAGAACCGGACGTTTGATGGATATCTCAGATATGGACATAGTTTTAAAGTAGTTAACCGTTATGTGTTTGTGTTACTCTCCTTCACAGGTGTGCCTGGTGCGAGCTTCTGAATGCCAGCCACAACCACCTGTTCACCGGGATTCAAACCACTTACAATTTCAACTTTCCCTTCTGAAAAAAGTCCCAGGTGTACCTGCTTCATCACGGCTTTCCCCTCTTCTTTCAAATAAAGGAAATGCTTTTCTCCGCGAGACACGACCGCTTCCTCCGGAACCATCAGGCCATTTTCCTTTTTTTCAATCACAATGGTCACTGTACAAAACATTCCTGGCCTGAGCACCTCATCCGGGTTTTTAACCTTTGCATGTACAACAGCGCTTCGTGTTTCCGGATCAACCCTTGGGTCGATAAGATATATAGTCCCCTCGTATACTTCTGAGAGCGGTTCTACCACAATCCGAACGAGCTGACCGTTCTTTGTTTTTTGCATATACCGTTGAGGAATGTAAAACTCAACCTTTACCAGGGAAAGGTCTTCTATGTGAACCAGAGGATCTCCAACAGCCACATAATCACCAATTGAAACCATCCGGGCTCCTACTCTACCATCGAAAGGTGCTTTTATTTTATATTTCCGCAGTCGCGTAGCTAAAGTGTTGAGTCTGGATTTTGCGTTCAGGAATGCTCGGTGCCTTTCATCAAACTCTTCAAGAGGAATGACTCCATCTTTTTTTAATCTCTTTGCACGCTCATATTGAAGACTGGCATAATCGTAATTTGCTTTCACCTCCTGATACTCAGCATCGAGCA
>WTBG01000365.1 GCA_013139225.1 Deltaproteobacteria bacterium | reverse complement strand
TGATAACAATAGTGCCAAGTTACTTTTGCAAAAAATCATCGATCAATATCCTACATCTGCTCAAGCCGAAATAGCTAAGGTTAAAATTACAAGCTTGAAGTGAGTTCCAAACGGTTCCTTCCCATTGTTCCATTCTACTTGTTCTCAACTTTCTCCCAATCTTTGAGAAATCTCTCTACGCCTATGTCTGTCAGAGGATGCTTGATAAGCTGTTCAATAACTTTAAAGGGGACAGTTGCGATATCTGCACCTATAAGAGCTGCTTCTAAAACGTGGAGGGGATTTCTAATGCTTGCAACGATGATTTCTGTATCAAAATCATAGTTATCATAGATAGTTAGGATCTGTTCAACCAGATCCATCCCACAATGGGAGATATCATCCAGTCTTCCTATGAAAGGACTTACGTATGCGGCTCCTGTTTTGGCAGCAAGAAGAGCCTGCGTTGGAGAAAAAACCAGGGTCATATTTACGTGTATGCCTTCCATTGCCAGTTGTCTTGTAGCGATGAGTCCTTCTCTGGTCATGGGTATCTTAACAACCACATTGGAATGGATTTTTGCCAGGCCCTGAGCTTCTTTAATCATATCTTTTGACTTGGTGCTCACGGCCTCCAGGCTGATAGGACCATCTATAATCTCACAAATCTCTTTTACGATTTGCATAAATTCCTTTCCCTCTCTGGCAATGAGGGTTGGGTTAGTAGTTATTCCATCAATAAGGCCAAGTTTCGTTGCTTCTTTGATCTCATCAATATTGGCAGTATCGATAAAGAGCTTCATGGTTTATCCTCCTTAAGTAGAATGATTTGCTGTTTAACCTTAATTGCGATTTTCTTCCAGATATTTTTTCTTACATTCTTTACTGCAGAAATAGAGGGTTTCCCCTGCTGTTTTTACTGTTATGGCTTCACGTTTGGGAATGTATACATGGCAATGTGGATCCATAACCATCTCATCGGTGATGGTTCCATAGGCTTGCGTAAAAGGTTTCCTGGGCTTTGCGGGTGAGGGAAGTACAAGACTTTTCACTACACGATAGAGAACATAACAGAGGATTGCAAAAATAATGAAACGTATCAAATTCTTTCCTCGCCAATCTTTGTTGCGTGGTTATCATCGTTCAACCTGTCAAAAAGTTGAGAGACGGTTTGATTAAATACAGGGTGTATCAGATGATGGTCAATTTCCTTTAAGGGGATAAGAACAAAACCTCTTTGGTGTAAAAGGGGATGGGGAATGGTGAGCTGTGGTGATTCTAACGTTTGATTGTTATAAAATAAGATATCAAGGTCAATGGTTCTCGGACCCCATTTGCCATTTTTTTTCTTTCCGAGTTTCCTTTCTACATCCTGTAAAATGGAAAGAAGATTAAGGGGTGAAAGTGATGTTTCTATTTTAATCACCGCATTAATAAAATCATCCTGTTCTTTATAACCCCATGGTTCTGTCAGATATAATGAAGACTGCTTTAGCAATTTATTCTTCTTATGTGAACAAATACTCTCAATTGCCAGAACGCAATTCTCATATTTGTTTCCCTGGTTAGAGCCAATCCCGATGTACGTAGTATTATCCACTTTCCCTTATAATGACATCTAAAGATTTATAACTAATCTGTGAAAATCTGTGGCCTATTTAAAACCCAGATTTTTGATTCGTTTTACAACTTCAGCAATTTTCTCTTTATCCACCGTTAAAGCTATGCGAATATAGCCTTCTCCTGATGTACCAAAACCAACACCTGGAGTTGTAACCACTGCTGCTTCAGTTAAAAGATGTGATGTGAGTTTTGTTGAAGTGAAACCAGGGAGAATGTTGACCCAGAGATAGAAAGTGGCTTTGGGAGCATCGATCTCAAAACCTGCCTCTTTAAGTCCTGCAACCAGAAGGTCTCTCCTTTCTTGATAAGTGTTTTTTATTTCAGCAAGGGGAGTTTGATCTCCGAGCAAAGCAGTAATGCCTGCTATTTGAATTGCCTGAGCTACGCCAGAATCAATATTAGTCTTTACCTGCCCCAGTGCAGCTATAATCTCAGGATTGCCAACAGCAAAGGCTATCCGCCAACCTGTCATATTATATGTCTTGGAGAGAGAATGAAACTCTATGGCAACGTCCTTAGCATCTGGGATTTCAAGAATACTTAGAGGTTTATATCCATCGAATGCAATCTCTGTGTAAGCCGCATCATGACATATAATAATTTGATGTTGATGTGCCAGTTGAACAGCCTTTTCAAAGAAGAAGCGATCAGCTACCGCAGCGGTGGGATTGTTAGGATAATTGAGGAACATCAACTTTGCCTTGCTTAAGGTTTCTTCAGGAATTTTGGTAAAGTCTGGTAGAAAGTGGTTCTCCTTAAGCAGTGGCATGAAGTGGGATTTACCACCGGCAAATAAAGTGGCAGTTTTGTAAACTGGATAGCCGGGATCAGGAATGAGAACAATATCATCAGGGTTAACGAATGCCAGGGGGATATGTGCAATGCCTTCCTTTGAACCAATGAGGGAAATCACTTCACTATGGGAGTCCAAAGATACATTGAATCTCTTTTGATACCACTTGGATACAGCATCTCTAAACTCTATCATTCCAGTGTAAGAAGGGTAGCAATGGTTTTTAGGATCTTTTGCAGCATCTTGAAGTGCAGCAATAATATGCGGGGGTGTAGGTAAATCCGGATCACCAACTCCCAAATCGATAATATCTGCTCCAGTTTGTTTTACTTCTTCTTTCATCTGGTCAATTTTAGCAAAGAGATAGGGGGGTAGATTCTTTATGCGATCTGCTTTTTCTATAATCATAACCAAACCTTTTCCTTCATCATTATTGTGTTTTGCCGCAAAACACGCTGAGATTGATGATTAATATAGCCTCTATGGTAAATCAGTTATTGTTTTAGTCCCAGGACATCTTCCATATCGTAAAGACCCGGCTGTTGCTTGACCACCCACTGGGCAGCTTTTACTGCTCCCTGGGCAAAGGTGTCTCGACTGTGAGCTCGATGCGTGATCTCTAAACGTTCTCCCGGTCCTGCAAATAGCACCGTATGTTCGCCAACGATATCTCCTGCTCGGATAACCTGAATGCCGATTTCTTC
>WTBG01000188.1 GCA_013139225.1 Deltaproteobacteria bacterium | reverse complement strand
GTTAAACGACTCTTTTGTAATCTTGGACGAGGCCCAAAACACAACTTCTGAACAAATGAAGATGTTCCTCACGCGGTTGGGATTCAGTTCCAAAGCAGTCATTACTGGAGATATTACTCAAACAGATCTGCCTGCTGGCAAACCATCAGGATTAGTGGGAGTCCGGAGAATACTAGCGGATATCGAAGGGATAAAGTTTGTTTACTTCTCAGAAAAGGATGTTGTCAGACACCCTTTGGTACAGGAAATCATCCTGGCTTATGATAGGGCTGATTCTAAATTGAATAGCCAATGATGATTTAGTGAAATGCTTGATTTAGACTTTAATATAACTTTATCTGCTTATCCGGAAATATCCAGTCGAATACACTGATGAAATTATTAACAATACTGGATTCCCGATGGAGTTTATCCCGTACTTGATACAGGGTGGGAATGACATGTTTTTTCAATTGGTTAAATCCATGTCTGTCATCCCTGTGGAAGCAGGGATCAAGAAACTTATAGAAAACCTGAGTATTGTAGATAACCAAATAACTTTATAATAAGCTATGTTCCGTTTCGACAAGAAAAAGAAAATAGTAGATTCCCTGGATCCCTTTTTTAAGAGGCTGAATATTCTTAATCTTCCTGCCATCTATAGAGGTCTCCTTATTTTCATTACTTGCCTTATTATTGCCATACTGATTTCTCCTAGCATACCAAAAGTAATTCCAATGTATCAGGCTGGAGAGGTTTCTGACCAGAATATAAAAGCCCCTCGGGATTTTCTCTTTGAGGATAGTGTTTCTACGAATAAAAAGAGATTAAAAAATGAGGAAAAAAGCCCTTCCGTTTACGATTTTGATGCCAATGCCCCTGTACAGGCAAAGAACAGATTATTATCCACATTCAGTCAATTGAGAGAAATATCAGAGGATTCGGCCGATAAACTTTCTACTGCAGAGAAGAGAAAGAAATTTCAGGAATTACTGGGAATAAGTATTTCAGAAAAACATTTTCGGACCCTTATAGAACACCGTTTTAGTGATACTGTTGCAAGTCACATTCTCGCATTGATTATCCCTTTCTTAAGCAAAGAAGTAGTAAATGATAAAACAGCATTAGAAAGTGAAAGAACAAAAGGGATTATCATAAGAAATGTGCAAACTCAAAAAGAGTTATTCATAACAGACTTCTCTTCTATCCTCAGTTTAAGTGAGGTGGAGAAGGCACTAGCAGAAAAATCCAGAGAAGAGCTTCAAAACACTTCCCGTTCATTGAGACTGGCGTCTGTAGATATTGCCCATAGATTGTTAAAACCTACACTTACTTTTAATAAAAACGAAACCGAAGCGAAAAAGCTAAAAGCCAGAGAAGAGACAAACCCGGTTTATTTTAAATTGAAGAAGGGTGAGATAATCATCAGGGAAGGGGACAGAATTACCGAAGAAACGCTAATCAAGCTCCAAGCCTTAAATCAGCTTAAAAAGGAAAGTAGTCCTCTTTTTTCCACAATAGGTATCTTTTTGCTGATTCTGGTAATTGCTTCACTTTTCTACGCTTTTTTCCCGGGAAGTATCAGAAGGTTCAATCTCAGAAATAAAGATTATTTTCTGTTAAGTCTCATATTGATTGTTATGGTAGTAATAATTAATTCTTCAATTTTCCTCTCAGGTGCGCTTGCTAAGGCTTTCCCTTTCCTTCCTTATAATGCCTGTTTATATGCTGCTCCTTTTACTCTGGGGGCAATATTGATTGCCGTTGTTCTCAATGTTGAGTTGGCTGCCATGTTTTCTGTTGTTCTTTCTATCATCACTGGCATCTTACTGGAAAATCAATTGGAATTTTTTATTTATCCCTTTATTGCCAGCATCGTTGCTTCCCAGCAAGTAGTATTGTGCAAAGAGAGAAAAACTCTCATTCGAGCGGGCCTTATTACTGGTGTGGTAAATGTCTTGCTTATATTTTGCTTTGCGCTTATCAAAAAAAGTCTATTTAATTTCGATGCGCTTATTTATTTAAGCTTTGGTTTTTTTGGAGGAATACTAACGGGTATTTTTGCTGCTGGAATTGTTCCTATAATTGAAATTGCATTCGACTATACAACCAATATTAAACTTCTGGAGATGGCTGATCTCAACCAGCCACTCCTGAAAGAATTGAGTATCAAAGCACCGGGTACTTACCAGCATAGTATCATGGTGGGAAACCTGGTTGATTCTGCAGCTGAAGCTATCGGAGCCAATTCTCTCCTTGCCAGAGTGAGTGCATATTTTCACGACGTAGGCAAAATCAAGAAAGCCGCATATTTTATCGAGAATCAAATAAAAGGGGTGAATAAGCACGAGAAGCTTTCTCCCAGTATGAGCAGTCTTATCCTTCTTGCACATGTCAAGGATGGTGTGGAACTGGCCAGGGGAAATAAATTAGGGTCTACTATAAGAGATATTATTAAGCAACATCATGGGACTAGCTTAATCAGTTTTTTCTATCAAAAGGCTAAAAGCCAGCAAAATCCCACTTCTCAACCCATTGGAGAAAAAGATTTTCGCTATCCTGGTCCCAAACCTCAAACGAAAGAAGCAGCCTTGGTCATGCTTGCTGATGCAGTGGAAGCATCATCTAAGACATTGACTGAACCTACCCCAGCCCGCATCCAGGGAATGGTCCAAAAAATTATTAATAGTATTTTTACCGATGGGCAACTAGACGAGTGCGAATTAACTTTGAAGAACCTGCACTCCATAGCTAACAGTTTCAATCGCGTCTTGACTGGCGGTGTTTTCCATCAGCGCATAGAATATCCGTCTCCGGAATTGGAGGAAAACGGAGGGAAGAAGAGAATAAATGGTAAGGATAAAAAACCAGCAGAAGAAGATAAGGATAAGCCAAAAACGGATACAGGAGGTAGTGAAAGAGATCTTAAAAGACTTGGGATATCAAAAGTGGGAAATAAGCATTCTTCTAATGGATGATAATCAAATTAGAGCACTTAACAGGAAATATCTCCATCGCAACAGGCCAACGGATGTTATTTCATTCTCCCAGATTGAAGGAGAGTTTAATCATATCAATACCAAACTTTTGGGTGATGTTGTTATCTCTGTAGAAACTGCAAGACGGCAATCCGGGGAAGTAAGTTCTACGTTACAGGATGAAATCACTTTCCTGCTTATACATGGTATCCTTCATCTGCTTGGTTATGATCATGAGGGTTCAGCTAAAAAGAGTCGTGAAATGGAAGTTAAAGAAAAAGAGCTTTTGAGTAGAATAAAAAGCCAGGTCAAATCCTAAAACTGCTTTTCCCCTCATCTCAAGACATTTTGCATGTTCCTCAATCAGAAATAAATTCCCCCCCCCATTACTTTGTGAGAATAGCACCACTATGGAAAATAACAGGCCTGCATATACACCGGGTGGTTATCGGGAAGTCTTGACTTTATCTTATCCGCTCATTATGAG
>WTBG01000059.1 GCA_013139225.1 Deltaproteobacteria bacterium | reverse complement strand
TCTGCTCTTTTATAGCTTTTAACTGCAAGATCATCCACCATCTTAACAATTACTGTTAAATATCCTTCTGCTGCAATTGTGTGAACAGGAGGGGCATATGATCTTGGATCAACCAACCCTCCAGGATAGAAAATAAAACCAACTGTCGGGTCCACATTCTCAGGCTCAAAGGCAAAATAAAAGTTTGAATCTCTTTCCCACTCTGGCACGACTACCTTTCTTACAGTAACAGCACTATCCGATTCTAACGCATCCAATGCTTCCGGCAAGGGTGGGTAGCTACTTGGGAAAGCATCACATGCATCCCCAAGTTCATCACCATCGGTATCTTCCTGATTCATACTACAGAATCCATCGTCACCACATTCACTGATGTTATCCCCAGAAATTATACAGTAATCCCCTGAGCTGGTACCTTCCGTACATGTTCCTCCATCCGGACCATTTGGCTTTTCAGGACAGTTATCCATGCTATTTGAAATACCATCTGCATCTATATCCTCAGGGTTACCGGGAATCAATCTGAAGATCTTGGCACCTCCCAGCCCCTCCGTAGAAGAACTTGCACCTTTGCTTGCAGACACATAGAGTGCGTTAGCAAATGTGGTAAAACCTTCAAAACCTACGACATAATCATCGCCAAAGCCATCACCGGTAACCTTCTGCCAGTTTATACCATCACCTGTTTTCCAAATATGAGAGCCGGTGAGGTACTCTTCAGTTGCTCCCATAGTGGGTGCATAAGTAGCTACTAAACCAGCGTAAAGATAGTCCTCAAAAGGGAAAAGGTTTACCGCAACATTCTGGTGCATGGTAGGTATTCCGCCATTTATTATTCCATCAAAACCCGCAGGCAGCGTGCCATCACCGCCAACACTGTAAAACCAGCTGCCGTCCTCTGAACTACCGTTTGTGCTGTAGAGCACCCGGGCTCCCACCAACGTTTGAATGCCTGCCATGAGCTTATCCTTAAAGGATGTAAGGCTCCAGGGCAAGAAATTTCCGTTAGTCAGGGTGCACCCCATTCCATCACCAAATCCGTTTTCATTGGTGCCTGTGTCATTCTCATCCACCTTCGCATCAACAATAAGCTCCCAGCCGTTATCGGTAAGCTTTGCCACACGTGAACACCCCCCCAGATCTACCTCTGAAGTGGCTCCTGATGCACCGGCTCCCCCTGCATAGAGCACCTCAGTACCTGAGACCGAAGAAGAACCTAAGCTTGAAATACTGGTGCTCACCGGTTTCTGCGAGTTAGGGTAGCCTGTTTTGGTGTGAAAATTGCCAAAACTGTTGGTAGGCTCTGTTACCGTCCAGTTATCTCCATCTTCTGTATACCACACCTGTGCTCCATACTCATAGTTGAGCCCAGTACTTACAAAAAGCTTATTGTCAAACAGTTGCATTTTCGTGATAGTCTTGTTCCAGTAATTACCAAAGCCATTCTCATCATACCCGAGACCAATCTCATAGCTATCACCTACCTGGATTTCCCCAAGATCGTATTCATAGACGGGGAATGGATTGGAGTAGTGTTGACTCCCACAGATGGTATACTCACTGTCTACATTACCAGCGACTTCATTCTGCTGAACGGTAAGGGTATCTTGAGTATTACTAATAATATCAAACCGCCTATACCGCCCCTCTCCTGAGGTGATCTGGAGTACCCCGCCAACCCACTCATCCTCTGTCCAGGATTTGTTGGTATCAACAATCTGGGCTGTTAGATCACTATCATCCTTTTCACACCCTGACATCGACGTAATAGTTCCTGATTCGTCAATATCCTTCTCATCAGAAATAACCGGTTCCCAGTTTGTTCCATCATACCTCCAGATCTCACAACCCGTGGATTTAAGCACACTCCCCTGTAACCCGGAAGAAAAACCGAAATAGAGTCTGCCCTTAAAGACCATCATGCCACCCCAGAGATTATTAATCCAGGTGTTGCCGTAAATGCCATTGGTCTCACTGCCAAGGAAGAGCACCTGCTCCCATCCTGTACCAGAAGTCCTCCAGACCTCAACCCCTTCGACTTCGTTTCTAGTCATAACATACAAGCGCTCCTGGTATTCCACCATCGCTACCACAGACATATTATTATCGCTGCCAAATCCCGGTTGATTTACTCTCTCCCACATGGACCCATCCTTACCCGCAACAGTTTCCAATCCCTCTGGTATTTCCCATGTGTTGTTGCAACCACTATTAAAAATCATCAATAAACATAGCAAGAAAAAAACATTAAAATTTCTTTTTTCAAATATTTTTTTGATCAAAGCTATACCTCCTCTTAAAAGTTAATTACTGCTTAAATCGAATCGTGTTGAAAGTGCTAAATATATATAACAAAAATCACTACATTTTGTCAAGTTGAGCTAATGTCCTACCATTTAATTTCTCCTCGGATATGCTTGGAAGGAATGGGAAAATCCAGGTGTGTTAAAGACGTGGGGAATATATCATTACAGGACGTGCAACTGTATATGCTGTAGCATTTAAAATTTAGTAAATTGAATCATAATGTTTTTTATTGCTATATCAATGATTCTCCATTATACTTGTATTATTAAAGAGGAGGGTTTTTATGATCACAGCAAAAAAAATTATCTTTTGTTCGTCATTCTTTTTTTTATTGTTACTGGTTTCATGCACAACTACAAAATTGAAGTCGGTTTGGAAAGATAATACCTACGATGGACACATAAACAACATCATGGTTGTTGGCATCTTTGAAAGGCTCGATATTAGAAAATTTTTTGAGAGGGAGCTTGTAAACCAGTTTAAAAACCATGATACAGAAGCAATCGCTAGTGCAGATGCAATCCCGTCAGAAGAAGAATTGAACGAAAATGTTATTCTAGGTGAAGCCAGGAAGCAAGGAATAGATATGATAATGGTTACACATTTATTAAGTATTGACGAAAAATCAGCTTTTCATCCCCAAAGAAATCTGGGCGGTTTTAACAATTATTATCACTGGGCTTATGCGTATGTCCACGGACCTAGATATTATAGCCAGGGTACTCTAAGTGTATATTTGACAAGTAATTTGTATGAAACGAAGACAGAGAAATTAATCTGGTCTGTCACATCTAAAACCATGGACGTACATGAATCAAAATACAATATTGTCAAATCACTAAGTAAGGTGGTGATTAAAAGCTTGAGTGATAATGGATTGCTCAAATAACGGAAAGATGTGACAAGAAAAAAGCTTCTTTTCTACTAAATTAGAAATTTTATAATAACATCACATGCTTCTTCAAACCCTTCTACCCAAAATGCATGATACCTTCCTGGAAATTCTGTTAACACACTGTTAGGAATCTGTTCAGCAAAAAAACGGGCATTTTCTACCGGAGCTATAGGATCTAAATCCCCTGTAATAACCAGGGTAGGCGCTGTAATATGCTTAACCTGCTCCAGTGTATCATGGTTCATAGCTGCACCAAGTTGCAGGAGAAATGCATCCTCCCCCTGTTCTAACTTCTCGGTAAGCATCACCTCTTTTAATTCTGCTGCTTGATCAGGGCTCTCGGCAAAAAATTTTTCAGAAAGGAAAAGACGCATCATAACGTCGACACTTTTGTCAGGGGGCAGCAGCTGAGACTCCTGCATGCGCTGTGAATCCTCAGCAGCAGGAGGTAAATGGAAAAAATTAGGCATTGTGCAGCCAAGTACGAGGCGGTCAACCATCTCCGGATAGTTCAAGGCAAACCTTTGTGCGATCATGCCACCTACAGAAACGCCAAAGATATGGGTTTTTTCAACACCTAATGTGTTCAGCAAAGCACAGATATCTTCAGCAAACAGATCCGTTGTATATTCCATATCCGGTTTGCTGGTTCTTCCTACTCCGCGGTTATCGAACGTGATTACCTGAAAAGAGCCAGATAACACAGGAACCATCCATTCCCACTGACGTGCAGAACAACCCAGTCCCATAATCAGAGTTAAAGGCTGACCATTACCGGTGATTTCATAATATATTTCAATTCCATTCGCTTTGACTGTTGCCATAAATCCACCTATTTATATTTGTTAGGTTAAGTCCCATCAACGACATCTTAATAATCTATTCCTACCCTGTTAGATAATTCTGTAATTCTAACTATCAGGTAAAGATATCAGCGCTTATTTAATCTAATCTACTTATCTACAATACTCAAGTTGTCTATTAATGCCTGGATCCCTGCTTTCGCAGGGATGACAGACAAGGATTGGACCGATTGAAAAAACTTGTCATTCCCGCCCCGTATCAAGTACGGGATAAACTCCAGCGGGAATCCAGTGTTGTTAATAATTTCATTGGGGTATTCAACTTGAGATTTACGGATAACCAGATAATCTAATTAAAATTATGTCTAATTATCTAACGGGGTAAATCTACGTTCAAAAAGAACATCAGGGAAGCCATAGATACATAAACCTCAACCCCATATCATTAACCAACCCCCCTAAATCCACATTGACCATGTTTATATTCTTAAAATCAGAACTCATCATCCGTGAATAAATGTTGTTTTTATAACTGTAAGGACGGTTGTAAACAATCACTTTTGCTTCATCAATGCCTGCTCTTTTTTTAACCAACTCAATGGCATCATCCATATAACCTATCTCATCAACCAGTTTTTCTTCAAATGCCTTTTCTGCAATAAATATTCTCCCATCAGCAAGCACCCTTACCTGCTCCATGTTAAGGTCTCTTCTTCCCTTTGCTACAATGTTCATAAACCTTTCGTGCAAGTCATTTAACATATTCTGTATGATTTCTCTCTCTTCTTTAGTCATAGGCCTCAAAGGAGATAAGAAATCTTTCTTGTCTCCTGCTGTAAGAGTTTCATTCTCAATCCCAATCTTTTCCATAAGGCCGTTAATGTTAAGCTTGAGCGCAATCACCCCTATGCTTCCCGTCACCGAAGTAGGATGAGCTATTATAGTATCGGCTGAAACTGCAACATAATATCCCCCTGATGCGGCCAGCTCCATTATACAGGCTATAACCGGCATCCCTTTCTCTTCTTTGAATTTATTAATCTCACGATAAATGATATCACTGGCTGTAGCTGTCCCACCAGGACTGTTTATCCTGATGATCAAACCTTTAATTCTTTTATCCCTTGCAGCTTTTTTAAGTTCCTCATGTACCCGGGAAACAATACTCGATTCCTTTTGGAAGGGAAGCATTCCCCCCCTCTCTTTGCTAGATATTACACCAGAGATATCTATAAGGAGTATCTTATCTTTTCCCTCTCCGGAAACCACCGTTTCACCAAGAGATCGCTCTCTCTCCATAACCGGTATGGAAAAACAGGTGCACCCAGCAGACAAAACTAAAAGAAAAAGGATCGTTGTGATTGCCAAATAAGTTTTTCGTTCATTTACTAAAAATATAGTTCCCATTTTCCTTCCCTCCATATTATTCGTTATTCGTTTATTGGTTGCGTTGTGGATTTCAATTCCACAATCCGCACTCGTTCAATCCAGCATCCAGTCTCTTCTGTTTTGAATCTCACATTCCATATCGCACATCGCAAATCCCTCAGTTCCCCAATCCGAAATCCACAATCTGCATTTGTTTGTTTCCGCAGTCCGCAATCAGAAATCCGCATTCCTTTACTCCAACACTCCATTACTCCGGCACTCCAGTGTCTTGCACCCTGCCCCCTACTATATATGCAATTCAATCACATCACTATCTTCCATTACGAAGTCTCTTTGCACCCTCTGCCCCTGGAACTTATCAACTCTCCATAGACGTGCAAACTTAAGCTTCTCAAGGAAATCTTTATGAACGTGCTCCGCAGCTTGTTCGACTGTGCTTCCCACAGGCAAGATATATGGAGCACTAAGATCTGACTTTTTTCCCGGTGGTTTGGTATATACGCGTATAATTTCTAGAACTTCAAAAATTTTTCTCTTTAGCAATTCCAGTGTTTTTACTTTTCTAGTCGAAACAGGACTAACAGGAAAATTTTTACCATAGTGTTCTTTTAACAATCCAAGACTTACGTCCGCCAATTCAAGATCACTTTTACTCCCCACGATAACGGATTTTTTATGTAGGATCCTCTCTTCAAAAAACTCCAGCTCTTCATCCGCCTCAATGTGTCCTCCCGCAATTTGGGGTTTCATCTTAAATCCTTCTAACATTTTAAGCAATGATTTCATCTGAGGAACACTATCTTCATTCAGATCAATAACCATTACAATTGCATCCGCATTTCTGATCGTTTGTGGGATCCAAGGTTCAATATAGTCATCAGTTAGTGGAGGCATGTCAATTAACTGAATCTGAACATTTTCATATTCGATCATTCCCGGTGTGGGTTTTCTGGTAGTACAAGGATAGTCAGCTACTTCAGGAGAAGCATGTGTTATAGACGAGACAATCTCAGATTTGCCAACATTAGGAAGACCTACTAAAACCACCTGGCCAGCTCCTTCTCTTTTAATAGTAAGGAACTCCCCTTCCCTTCTGGTTGCATGTTTCTTAAGTGATTCCTGTTTCAGTTTTGCAATTTTGGTTTTAATCTGTGCTTGAAGCTTCTCAGTGCCTTTGTGTTTGGGAATTGTTGAAAGCATTTCCTGCAGACACTTAATCTTGTCTTGATTGGTACTTGCCTGGCGGTATCTTCTTTCTGCTTCTAAATATTTAGGGGATAGATTGGCAGGCATAAATTCTCTGAAATTCTAAAAACTTTATTGAATTCAAGGCAAGATATCTGAAGTGATACGTGAAGCAATACAATTTATTGTGGGGGCTTCTATTTTTCCGTTATGGTTTCCTCAATTTTCATCCCGAAATGCCTGCCCGCTTCTTCCAAAAAAGTCAAAACCTTACTTCCCTTTTTAATATCCACTACAGAAATGGGTTTGCCACTTGGTTGAGTAAGTCTTATGGTTTCAGCATTTTGGAGAATAGTGGATATATTTTTCCCTTTACATTCGGCTTCAATCAACATGAGTGGTCTTTTCTCAACTTTGGTTCTTCCAACGACAGATCTTTGGCAATGTCCCTTAAAATTAATAATAGTTACCTCATCACCAGATTTCAATTCAGAAAGGTACCTGGTTTTACCCTCAGTCACCCTGACGTAAGCATGAACTGGACCTGCATTAACCCTAAAGGGTCTAGGCGCTACATAAGGATTTTCTATGGATTCAGAGTGAACCAAAAACAATCCACCACTGCTGTTGCCAATAAGCATCCCTTCTCCTATAGACATATTCGTACAAGTATCTATACAAACTCTATCTCCCATCCCCAAAGGTTCTACTCTTGTCACCTGAGCAATATGTAAAGGGATGCGTTCCGATGTCTCTTTTACTACCTTAATAGTTTTCTTTATTTCGTTAACATCTTGTGTATTAAGAAGTACCCCATCGACTCCTTTCTCCAAAACCTTCATCATCGTTCTGGCTTCTTTGGAGGTCCTAACTTCTACTATAAGATTTTCAGTCTGAGCAATCAGATTTTCCAGGGGGATAACTGTCCAGTCCTTAGTTTTCACAATAACTTTTTTTGACTTACTCAAACTAAGTATTTTTGCCTCATCAACCTTCCCCTTAATCTCCCATTCGACAACATCTTTACCAAGTTTAAGGTCCCCATCCACAGCTATGGTTTTAATCACTCCCAGCTTCTTTACCTTGCTGCTATACCCTTTTGGTACTAAAATACCATCAGCACCACTTTCCAAAGCGGTAGTAACAATTCCTTTCTTCCAGGGAGATGCTTTTACCCAAACAATTTTCATTATTTTTTCTCCAGCAAATCCAGTGCTTCTTCTACTGTTGAGTGTTTATGAACAATATTGGAGATAGCTTTTACTATTAATGCAGGGTTACTGTGCTGAAAGGCATTTCTCCCTATTGACACCCCGCTTCCCCCGGCTTCGATGGAGCCTTTCACCATTTCCAATATATCTCTATCTGTTTCCATCTTTGCTCCCCCAGCAATAACAACAGGGACAAAACATCCTTCAACTACCTCTCTAAAGCTATCTGGTGAACCGGTATAAGATACTTTCACTATATCTGCACCCAATTCCGCTCCCAATCGAGCAGCATGCTTTACTACCCTAACATCATACCCATCTTTTATCCCGGGTCCTCTTGGATAAACCATAGCAAGGAGAGGCATTCCCCATTTAGAGCATGTTTTCGACACCATACCAAAGTCCTTAAGCATTGTCTTCTCATCTTCAGCACCAATATTAACATGAATAGATACTGCATCAGCACCCAGTCTTATTGCCTCTTCAACTGTGCAGACAAGCATTTTAGCATTAGGATCAGGTGAAAGACTCGTGCTGGCAGACATATGGATGATAAGCCCAACATCCTTCCCTTTACCTCTATGTCCTGAACTCACCAAGCCCTTATGAATGACAATAGCATTTGCACCACCTTTAGCCACTTCTCCTATGCTTTTTTTCAAATCTAATAATCCCTTGATGGGGCCACTACTGACTCCATGATCCATAGGGATAATGACGACTCTCTTTGTGTTTCTGTTAAAAATTCTTTCTAATCTGATTTCTTTACCTATCATTTCACT
>WTBG01000248.1 GCA_013139225.1 Deltaproteobacteria bacterium | reverse complement strand
TATATCAATCACTATTTGATATCTAGAGGAGGATATAGAATGAAAAAATATGATCTTGTTGTTGTAGGTGCTGGACCCTGTGGTTTACTCGCTGCCAAAGCCGCAGGTCAGGCTGGACTCAACGTTGCTCTGTTAGAAAGAAAATCGGATATGACCCGCATTGAGAGAACTTGTGGTCAGACCTTTGTTTCCATGAATGATTACTATTTTGGTGATCTTGTTACTTATAATCGAAAAGGTAAAAGAATAGTTTTCCCCAAAAATGGGTTCTCTTTCAATTACGACGGTCCAACAAAAAATAGCTATGCCTGGCACATCTATTCGCCAAATGGCAATGTGCTTCCTTTTGGTCTCCCGGAGGAAACCAGAAAAAAAGGTGATTACGGTGCCGTTGCTCTCTCTTATGATAAAGAGATACTTCTCCGCTGTATTTTAGAAGAAGCGAAAGAAGCTGGAGTAGAAGTGTTTCCGGGAATAAATGTAAATGACATCGCATCGACTTCTGAAGGTGTAAAAATAGATGGCAGTGGTAAAACATTTGAGGCTTTATACGCTATCGCAGCTGACGGTTGCAACTCCAGAATAGCAAAATTACTGGGATTCAATAAAAACAGGACAGCTTACTGCTATCTGTTTTCAAAAAGTTGGTATATGCGTAACGTCAAGGCACCAGATTTAGATATTTTAATCTCAAGCATTACCTATAAAACGGTTGCACCAGGTTACTTATTCATTTTTCCACGTCCTTATGGAGACGATTTAACTGTTGTATTTCTCACCCTGGACCCCAGAGTTAATCTGGATGACGTTGCTAATGATTACATGAAGGAAAATCCCTTCTTCTCTGAATGGTTTAAAAAAGCAGAACTAATGGAACAGTATGCATCTGCTCAATACATGTTTTCCCCCATCATTGAACCTTACAAAGATCGTATTCTTCTCGCAGGCGATACTGGCTCTACGCAGGAATTAGAAAATTCTGGCGCTATGATCAGTGGCTGGAAAGCAGGAAATGCTATAGTTACAGCATTAAAAGAGGAAAGAGTAGGTCTGAAGTCCCAGGGCATATCTGATTACATTAAATGGTGGAAAGCTACTTATATCGAAGGTTACCGACATGAAGACTACATTATGAATTTTGCTTTACCATTCGTAATAGATAACGAAGAAGATTTAAATTATATCTTCAGTCTGGTTAAAGATCCACTGCCTCCCTGTTGGAATCCTTATGCAGCGATTGGCCATCTTGGCAAGCTTATCCAAAGCCTGATTCCCACTATCCAGAAAGAGAGGCCTGATATCTTGCCTAAACTGGGTAAAATGTCAAAACCAATGATTGAAATTCTAGAGACAACAAACAAAGCGTGTAAACCGTTACTTGATTTGGATTAAGGGTAGTAATTTTGATAAATTTCATTGACAACAAGCTATAAATACATTAATAATCAGTACTCGGTTTTATCAAATTACATAGTTTACCACTGATGGGCATGATACTGGATGCTTGATCCTAGATTCTAGATAAATGATTATATTTGTATCTCATCCAGCATCAAGAAACCAGTATCCAGGATCGTTAGATTCACAATACCGAATGCATTGTCACCAAACTATTTTGAAAAGAGGAAAATCCTGAGAAACTTACATATAAAGGAAAAATATGAAACGATACGATCTTGTTATAATAGGTGCCGGACCTGCTGGATTGATGGCAGCAAAGACGGCCAGTGAATATGGATTATCCGTCGCAGTGCTTGAACGTAAAAAGGATATCTGCAAAATCACACGCGCCTGTGGGATGATGATCGTAAGCTTGAGCGGTACCTATCTGGGCGAAAGAGTTATACTAAACGCTGAACAAAAGCGTCTCTGCTTTCCCGCTTATGGTTTTTCTATTCCCTACGATGGTCCCTACCGAAATTTCTATTCCTGGCAGCTCCTTTCCTATAATGGTGAAATAGTTCAGCTAGGTGACTATAAAACAAACAAAAGCAAAGGAGAAGCTGGAAGAGTTAGCGCAACTTATGACAAATCAACCTTGTTAAGGTGTCTGCTCAGGGAAGCCAAAGCAAATTCAACAGATGTTTTTTCAGGCAAGACTGTAGTAGATGCCAGGCAAACAAACGAAGGGGGTCGCGTAATCACAAGCGATGGAGACATTTTTGAAGGTAGATATGTTATTGCAGCAGACGGCAGAATTTCACGTACTGCAAAAGCGCTTGGTCTTAATAAGGAAAGGAAGTTTTATGGAACTGTAATTTCCGTTGGGGCTTACCTGGCAGATCTTGATCTTCCCGCTGATGACGTTTTCTATAGTATATTCATGGCAGAGAAGACCCCTATGCGGTTTTATATTATACCAAAAGCCACAGATAAAAGGGTCTATTCAACTTCAACTGCAACTATGGATCCTTATTCAGATTATCTTGGTGCTTTGAACAGGTTTATGACACAAAGCAGATATGCTCACTGGTTTCGTAATGCCAAAAAGGTGGAAAGCAGAGCTGTTGTAGGAAATATGATTTCTCCAGTCATGAACCCAGTAAAGGGAAATTTTGTCTTTGTAGGTGACACCATCTGGTTCCAGGAATCTGAGATGACAGGAGCAGTAATCAGCGCTTGGAAAGCAGTTGGTGCTATAACTGTAGCCTTGAAGGAGGGAAAAGAAGCACTTAATGAATATACAAGCTGGTGGCAAAAAACCTATGCTAACAAATATGACTTCACTCAAATGGTTAGGGGTTCTACCATGAATGCATTTTTAAACACAGAAGACATGGACTTTCTTTTTAAACACATTGAAGAAGCTCTACCCTCTTGTCTCGACCCCTACGAAGTAAGCAATCACATAGGGGGCGCTTTTGCTAAACTTTTACCCATCATGCAGAAGGAGAGACCTGAAATTATTGCTAAACTTACCAAAGTAAGGACTTCACCCTTAAGTAAACTGATAAGCGCAAACATCAGGAAGGGATTCCCAAACAACTGAACACCTAACCCGTTTTTGCTTCAAGGAGAGATTATGGCAGACAAGGAACATCAAGCAATTTATGAAGGTCTGGTGAACATCCTCGGTAAAGATAATGTTTCTGACGATAAATCTGTTATGGAGGCGTATGTCCGTGATTGGCTCCCGCCTGGAGTCTTAAGCCCCTTAACACCAGAATTCGTTGTAATGCCAGAGAACACAAAAGAAGTTCAATCAATTTACAAGCTGGCTAACCGCCTGAAATTCCCTATCATCCCCGTTGGCTCTAATCAATGGTCTTTAACTACCAAACCCAATCGACCAAGAACTGTTACCCTTGATTCCAAGAGACTAAATAGAATACTTGAGATTGATAAAAAAAACATGTACATGATTATAGAACCCTACGTTACCAATGCACAGGTATCGGCAGAAGCAATGAAGTATGGCCTTCAATGTGGTTGTCCGGAAGCAGGTGGTCAGGCAAGCCAGCTTGCAGGACATATTTTCATGGGAATGTGGGGTAATGGTTATCGTGTTGGAATGGGATACAAAAATATGCTGGGTTTTGAGTTGGTATTCCCTAATGGGGAAGTTCTTCGTGCAGGTTCTCTAAGCAATTCAAAGTCTGGATGGTTTTTTGGCGAAGGACCTGGGCCTGATCTCAGAGGTATGCTGAGAGCTTATCTGGGTACCATGGGAGGCTATGGTACTGTAACCAAGCTGGCAATAAAACTCGAGCCCTGGCCTGGTCCCAAAGAATTTCCATGTGAAGGTATTACTCCTAATCAGAAGTCTTTCTTTGAAGATGGGTCATTTGAATGGGTACTCTTTACTTATCCCACATTAGATGCTGCTGTTAATGCAATGTATGAAGTTGGTCGCTGTGAGATTGGAGGATCCCTGCATAAGTGGTCCTCAAAGTATTTATGCTGGTGGTGGGCAAAGTCAGGTGAGGAACACTGGAAGATGTGGCAGAAAAAGTTTTTCCAAAAGAATATGAAAAACATGCTGTCAGTATGTCTCTGGCCCTTTTCCGGCAAAAAACATCAGGAATATGAAAAAAGAGTTCTATTGGACATCATTAAAGATACAGGCGGCAAGCTTATTTCAAAAGAAGCCCATGATCTTTGGGTAGATTCAACTGCTAATAACTGGCTGAGGGATAGCAGTGGTCCCAGGATGATGCAGCCCTCAGGTGCATTTTCACTGTTTAAAATCGTGGGAGATACACTAAACGTATCTCTCCAGGCATGCAAAGAAGGCTTTAAATGGATGGATAAATATTCTCCACCAGTATTAGATTGCGACAATTCAGATTGGATTGTACCTTACGATTTCTGCCATTTTGCTATAGGTGAAACAGACTTTCCTTATGAGAAAACACCTGAAGATTCTGCAGCTGTTGTTGGAGCACTTATGGAAATGATCAAAGATGATCTTTCGCATAAAAAAGAAGGCGGCGTTGGCAACGCATTGGGTGGCACCTATCATGCCCTGGCTGGCCCAGTATTAGGTAATTACGACCAACTTTTAAGAGGTATAAAGCTATCTATTGATCCCAACAACATCGCCAATCCTCCTCATCCTGTACCAGTAGAGGAATAGTTGAGACAAATTAAAAAGAACAGCAAATTATATAAGGGCGTTGCTTCTTTAATATAGCAACGCCTTTTTTATAAGAGTTTCGCGGTTTAGAGTTATTCATTTAGTCAACAACGCACACTTTACCCCTGCATTCCCATCAATTGCATTTGCTTTGAGGAATTTTAGTGATTAATAATGACGTCAACTTTAAAAGTGGACCCGGAAACTAATCCTTATTAGATACAACCTACCTTAAACTCAAGTCTAAAGATATAACCACTTAACTTATCGTAATATCGAAAGAATACCTGTCTCAATTCTTCTAAAAATTTTTTATTTTTTTCTTGACAAAATTTTTATTTTGAGTTATCTGTTTACCGACCGGTCAGTATAGATGCCAATATATAAATTTTGAACAGCAAAATTATGAATGACAAGAAATGACATGTATTACTAATACGTTACAGATATTCTGAAACTTTTATGGTTGTTAAATGCATACAAATAATGGAAATTCAGTCAAACGTAAAGAAAAGATTCTCGAAGCCGCACTCCTATGTTTTAACGAAAAGGGATATCATAAAACCTCCATTGATAACATTGCTCTAAATGGCAAGATTAGTAAAGGTGGTATCTATTATCATTTTAAATCAAAAGACGATCTCTTTCTCAAGCTCTTTAACTTTAGGCTTAATAGATACACTGAACAACTAAAGGCATACATCCAGGAGGAAAGTGACCCGTTAAAACGCATAAGGATACTCATACAAAAATGGGGGCTAATCCTCAAAGAGAATGAGGATTTCTTCAAGTTTTGTATGGAATTTAGTTCCATGGGTGCACGGGAGAATGAGATACGAAAAGAGATGACCTCTTTTTATAGAAGCTCTGTTGAAATCTTCCGACAAATCATCGAAGATGGTATATCAATCGGCGAATTTGAAAACACTGACGCAGAAGGAATTGCCAGGGTTATCTACTTCCTCTCCCAAGGGGTGTTTTCAACCTATTTTGCAGCAGACTGTGACTTTGATCTTATTGAACAACACACGTTCAACATGGAAACGCTTCTAAAAAGCATCACTAAATCTACGGATGTATAAGGTAAATCAATTTAGGAAAGGAGGTGTTACAAAGGTTTCTTAAAGTAATTGTTTAAAACTGGTTCTTAATAAACAACACCAAAAAAAGGAGAAATAAAATGGTTACAATCGGTACCGAACTTTGCACAGGATGCGGCGGGTGTGTCCAGCTATGCCCTGTCTGCGCACTGTCGCTGAATGGCGACG
>WTBG01000259.1 GCA_013139225.1 Deltaproteobacteria bacterium | reverse complement strand
AGGATTTGATACCTTCGCGCCTATGGGGCCCTGGATTGAAACGGAACTTAATCCAGCTAACCTTAAGGTTGAATCCTACCTTAACGGTGAGCGGAGACAGTCTGGCACTACAGCAGACCTGATTTTTCCAGTGTTACAACTGGTCTCCTTTATTTCAAATGTTATGACACTTTTGCCAGGGGATGTAATAGCTACTGGAACGCCGGCAGGGATAGGTCCCATGCAGGTGGGGGACACCATTGAGATTGTGGTTGAAGGGATTGGGACGTTAAAAAATGAAGTTTCGTAGTTGTCGTTTATGAGTATCTACTCAAAATTGAGTCGCATTTTGAACTGACAATGAACACTTTACTTTCCACAGTAATTGCTTGAAATCCATGAGGTTTTGGCCAATTACGTTACACACCTTCTTTCCACGTGGAAGACTGCTCTCCTATTTTTCTATATTTTTCCATAACATATACTATTTAAATATAAGTTAAGCACTCAATTGAGCTGACTTACAAACACAATATATGTATATTAAAATAAAAAAAATACAATATATTGATTTTTTTACTTGACAGAGGGCATGTATTTATAATATATAAGCTATAAATAAATGTAATATCATTTTTAAAGGAGGGATTTGTTCCATTATCAGTTAGTATAATGCCGTTATGAAGGGAGGTGATTGTATTGGGAAATAAAGTATTACGTAGTATCTATTTAGATATAGCGCAAGTAGAAAGGATTAAAAGATTGTCAGAAATAACCAAAGTTCCTCAGGCAGTATATGTGAGAGAAGGGCTGGACCTCTTGCTTAGCAAGTATGAAGCGAAGATGAATACCAACCCTCACAATCTGGTAGTAGAAGAACAGGCTTAATCAATTTAAGGAAGCTGCTTCAGTTAGAATTGTTCTGATATGATGGTTGTAAAGATAGTTAATTCTCCTATATTGAGTTGCCAAAGTATAACTTGCGGTTTGCGGATAAAATAAAAGGCAGCAAACTTAAATCTGGGTTTCTACTCTGCTTTATGCAAGCAGATTAATTCCAGAAAAAGGAGACAGATATGCGTACAATAGCCATCGCAAATCAGAAAGGTGGTTGTGGGAAGACTACCACTGCAATTAACCTCTCGGCTTGCTTGACACTGAATAACAAGAAGGTTCTATTAATTGATTTAGATCCGCAATCGAACGCATCAATCGGATTGGATATCAAGGTTGAAGAACTTGAAAAGAGTGTCTATGATATCTTTTCTGAATTGAACAGGAAAAGTCTGGATGATGTTGTCCTGGGTATTGATCAGGATTTTGATCTTGCACCATCACAATTGATATTAAGTGCTGTGGAACAGGAGCTTGCTGGGAAAGCAGGTCGTGAAAGCATGCTGTTAAGAAGTGTTCATCGCATGCATAAGGACTATGACTATGTTGTTGTTGATTGTCCCCCAAGCTTGGGGCTTCTTACCTTTAATGCATTAAGAGCATGCAGTGAAGTACTCATCCCCATAGAGATGAGTGTTTTCTCTTTACAGGGAGTTGCCCGCTTGCTTGAGAGCATCGAAATCCTGAAAGCAGAATATGGACATGAGGTTAAACCAAAAGCATTAGCTACTATGTGTAACGAGAGAACCTTATTTGCCCAGGAAGTGCTAAGAGACATAAAGAATCATTTTGGGCAAGATGTTTATGAAACGATAATCCATTCCACAGTGAGGCTAAAAGAGGCTGCTGGATTTGGTGTTCCCATCCATAAATATAGTAAAAAGTGCAGAGGTGCTGCGGATTATATGGAATTGGCAGGTGAGGTTGTTTCTGAAGAAAAAAGGATGGGCAAGGTTAAATCTCCTTCTGTACAGTTAGGTCCCCGACAAGTGAAAGAAGGGGTTGTCTTTAGCTACTATGATCCTATTGCAAAGAGTGTGCAACTGGTTGGTGATTTTAGTAAATGGAAGCCCCTTGAGGATTTGATGGTTCAGGAAAAAGAGAATAAGATCTGGAAGGGAATTGTTACTCTTAAGCCGGGTAAGTACCAATATAAATTCATTGTGGATGGCGAATGGAGAATCGACCCTTACAACTCTGAGGTACTGACCAGCGATATAGGTGTAAACAATTCGACTGTGGAAGTTTCATAACAGTAATTAGTTTCATCGCCAGACTATTTTGAATTTAGCATTCTACAATTTTATACATTATCTGTTTAAAATCGCACTCGATTTTGGACAGATACTCAGAACCCTCTATAGTCCGTGACAATTTACCTATGAAAAAAACGAAAAGATTGGGCAGGGGGTTAGAGGACTTTTCTCACCTTTTTCTCTCGTCTGAATCTGAAAACAAAAAGCATGTTTCCGGCATAAATCAGGATGTAGTTTGTGAAAAGGAAAATGCCGGAGTTCCTGCCCGGCCAATCTGTATTATCAGTGATAAGGGGATAGCAGAGCGCTCTTTTTTAACAGTCAACCTGGCATTAGATATAGCAAATCAGGGGAAAAAGGTGCTGGTGTTTGATGCAGACTTCAGCCTGCCAAGACTGTGTATGTTATTGGGAGTGTCTGCACATAATCCTACTTTACATCTTATTGCAGAAGATGGTAGGGAAGGGATTATTGAGGAGGGGATTGATGGTGTTAAGCTGATTACTCTGGATATTGATATTTCGGACATTCACACTCTTAGTGAAAGTGAACGAAACTCGATTAAAAGATGTTTTAAGAATGCTGAGGAAGAAGCTGAAATATTGCTGATTAATATTTCTCCCGGCTTCATACACAACATGCAAGCTATTCTCAAATCCGTTAGTGAGATTATCATGATTACCCCTCAGCCAGTAGCTGAGATGATTAATGCTTATGGTATAATAAAAAAGATTTTTCAGATTAATGGTGATGCTCATGTAGGAATTGTGTCAAGCAGGAT
>WTBG01000225.1 GCA_013139225.1 Deltaproteobacteria bacterium | reverse complement strand
AGACTGCTGAGATAACTTTCTGGAATGGTATGATTCTCAGCGCACGCCCTGTATCGGAAATTGAAGATGATCTTCTTGGAAGGAAATTAGTAAAGTCTGCGCTTATAAGTGAGGCGCAATTGAAACGCGCTTTAGAAATACAGGAAGAAAAATTTAACCATCTGGGCGAAATTTTAGTAGATTTGGAGGTTTTAAGTAAAGAAATGCTTAACCAGATAATTCATGTTCAGATATACGATACATTTTCTGAGTTATTCCAGTGGAAAGAAGGAAGTTATGCCTTTCATCCTAAAGCTGTTGACTTTAATGAAAAGATATATACACCGGTGGCTCTGGAACATATTCTTCTTGATGTTCTTCGTATGATAGATGAATGGCCAAACGTTAGAAAAAGTGTCCCTTCAATGGATATGATTTTCAAGAAACCAGACAGAATTTTGGAGGGAGAAGAAGATAGTGTTTTGCAAGAAGGGATATCTAAGGAAGAGGTAAAAATATATAATCTGCTGGATGGAGAAAACACCGTTCAAGATATTGCAGATAAATCCCTGATGGGTAAATTTAACACTTCTAATTATTTAATGACACTTTTATCTAACGGTTATATTGAGGTAGCAATAAAAGAGAGGCATGTAACTGTTGATGGCAAAATAAGCAAGTATATAGCAGGAGAGCGTGTTCTGATTATGGGTGGCTATGCTATTTGGGCTATTCTTATAATTGTTCTCATGTTTTTATCCCCTCCTGATATGGAGTCTACTTTCAGTCTGTATTTTGATAATCCCGAATCCCATGCTGATGCTCGCATCTATATTGACTATAATCGGTTATTAAAAATCAAGAATGCTTTACAAATCTATTTTTGGGAAAAGGGGGAGTACCCTGATGATTTAAAGGAATTGGTAAGTGCAAAAATCCTCTTTGATAAAGAGACGAGAAATGGCAAAGGGGGAAATTATTACTATCGTTCTGAAGGCGGTTCATATTTCTTGCATTAGTAGCTTGATACTGAATCAAACGATTGCGTAATTCATATTGTAGATTACTGAATTAAAATATGAAATACGAGATCGCAAATCCAAAATCCCAAAGATCCAGCCTTGATTGTTCCTTTCCTATTTAACCTCATAACACGTCAACGCAAGAAAAATACTTGCTTTTCAATTTTTATATGATTTACAATTAAACTAGATTGTTTATGAATCAAGTTTTTACCAAATTGTTTTTGTCATAATCCCAGATTTTGCACTTAACCACAGAGTGCACAGAGAAAGCACTTGTTCAAATAATAGGTTTCACCTTCTTTCATAGTAAATATCTGTGCACATTTTAATGAATAACTTTTAGTCAGTAATCTTCTCCCAAATTTAAAAACATAGAGAAAAATATCGAATTTAAATATGTTTTTCTTTTTGCTATATTAATCCTCAGTGGTTCCCCTGGTAGATAGTAAACCTTGTGAAAGTGTAATTTATCCAACAGGGTTAACATCTGAAATAGTTCACCTGATATAAGTAGGTATCTAACGGGGTGAATCTGTGGGCTCAAATGCATTATTTGTGATAATATCGGTAATTTATGGATAAGCGAAAAGAGCTTTTAAGTGGAGAAATTATTAGTCCTCCAACTATTACTGATCATATCTCTCTGGTTGAACTGGTAGAAAGAACGTTTCTTTCTTATAATGCAGGCCGATTAAGAGAGGCTTGTCAGGTTTATACCCAGAAAATGTTAAAGGAAGAAGTGACTATTGGTGTTTCACTGGCTGGAGCACTTACCCCTTCTGGTTTAGGTGTTTCTTGTCTGGTTCCCCTTATGGAAAAGGGTTTTATAGATTGGATAGTCGCAACAGGTGCTAACTTGTACCATGATATCCATTTTGCTCTTGGATTACAGCTTAGGCAGGGAAGCCCTTTTTGTGACGATGCTGTCCTCAGACGAGAGGGAGTAGTAAGAATCTATGATATCGTGTTTGATTATCGAGTTCTTTTAAAGACGGATGCTTTTTTAAAAAATGTTTTTAGTAATAAAGAATTTCAAAAGGAGATGGGCACAGCAGAACTCCACTATATGTTAGGAAAGTATTTAAATCAGGAGGAAGAGGGGAGGGGAACGAAGAGCAGCAGTATCTTAGCAGCTGCCTATCGTTTAGCCATTCCAGTTTATACCCCTTCTCCAGGTGATAGCTCAATTGGGATGAATGTTGCGGCTTTGGCGTTAATAGGGAATGAATTAAAGATTGATGTTAATCTGGATGTAAATGAAACTGCTGCCATTGTCTACGGTGCAAAACAAGTTGGAGGCAAGAGTGGTTTGATTATTATAGGAGGGGGATCACCCAAAAACTTCCTGCTTCAGACAGAACCACAGATACAGGAAGTTTTGGGGCTTAGTGAAATAGGACATGATTATTTCATTCAGATAACTGATGCACGACCTGATACCGGCGGTCTTTCCGGTGCTACCCCAAGTGAGGCAATCAGCTGGGGGAAAGTTAATCCTGAAGGACTACCTGATACGGTAGTTGCGTATCTTGATTCTACCATTGCCCTTCCAATAATTACCGCCTATGTGCTCAATAAAAGCACCACAAGAGAACAGAAAACTCTATATGAAAAGAGAGTCCAGTTACAAGAAGCTCTTAAGAGAGACTATCTCAAAAAAAGAGATTAGTCATATAAACTCATTCCGATTAATGTCAGCTGATGAAATATGGACTTCTGATTCTCATTTTTCTTTTAATTCCTATCCAGAAACCTGCTCAAGATTATCAGAAAATCAGTACTCTTTACTTTGATTTCTTTTTTGCTGAATGTGATAGAAAAGTGGTAGAGCTTTTGGGAAGAGAATCTGATGCGATTGCTGAAAAAATCATGTTAGATTTAGGAGTGATAGCTAAAAACAAAATTAAGGTCTATATTACAAGTGGGAGTGAATTTCAGAATGTACAGCCGCGGCGAAATGTTTTGCCCGATTGGGTTTTAGGCGTTGCTTACCACAACTTATCACTGATTATAATAAAATCACCCGGTGAAGTCAGGAGCAGGCGTTATAATCTGAAGAAGACATTCATCCATGAATTGACTCATATTCTTTTAGGCACAACCTTTAGGGATGCTGAGCACATACCGAGGTGGCTAAACGAAGGATTGGCAATGTATGAATCTCGGGAATGGAGTTTTAACAGAGTATCTACCATAACACAAGCTGTCCTTACTGATTCTCTCTTGCCGTTGTCTGAGATTACTCATACGTTTCCTAAAAAGAGGAAAGAGGTTGAACTGGCCTACTGCCAGAGTTTTTATCTCATATCATTTATTATTGCAAAATATGGGAGAGAAAAGTTTCACAAATTTATTCAATATTACAGTAAGGAAAGGATGCTTGAGGATGCTTTGATTAAGGTATATGGTATTAATCTGAACAGACTGGAAAAAAATTGGCACAGTTATCTCAAGATGAGATTTAGCTGGATTCCCATTTTGACAAGCACAGGCACACTATGGTTTTTGATCACCTTGATTTTCTTGTGCAGTTATATTAGAAGAAAGCATAAGGCAAGTTTGAAATTAAAACAGTGGGAGGAAGAAGAGTCCTAGAGAGGTATACCCTATGAATTCACTGGAGAGGCCTGATTTGGCCCCCTATGCAGCTAAAAGTAATCTTTCAAAAGGAAGGAAATACAAGGAAGACTTCAAAGATGATCGGCCTGCTTTTGAAAGAGACCGTGATCGCATAATTCATTCTTCTGCTTTCAGAAGACTTGAGTACAAAACGCAGGTCTTTGTTAACCACGAGGGTGATTATTATCGCACTCGCCTGACTCATTCTCTGGAGGTAGCTCAGATAGCAAAAGGTATAGCAAGAAGGTTAAAACTGAACGAAGAACTGACTGAATCGCTTGCCTTAGCACATGATTTAGGGCACACTCCTTTTGGCCATTCTGGGGAGAAGGCACTCAACCGAATGATGGAGGGTGTGGGTGGTTTTGAACATAATCTGCAAAGCCTGAGAGTAGTCGAAGTGCTGGAAGATAAATATCCCGGATTTCAAGGATTAAATTTAACCTGGGAGACTCGGGAAGGCATTGCCAAACATTCATCGAGTTGTGATAACCCAAGCTATGCTCACCTCAAAGAATATAACCCTGAAACTGTCCCGACTCTTGAGGCTCAGATTATCAATCTTGCTGATGAGATTGCATACAATAATCATGACATAGACGATGCTCTTGAAGCAGGTTTCACCTCTTTTGAGGAATTGCGAGAAGTAGGACTTTGCGAAGAGATGATGTTAAAAGTTGAAAAACAGTTTCCTGGCATTCCAGAGCAGAAGAAGAAGTATCAGACTATAAGTGCCTTGATCGGTTATCTCATAAATGATGTCGTAAGGTACTCCTTGGAAAACATTAAACAGAACAGAATTGAAACATTCGAAGATGTTAAAGCTGTCAACAGAATTTTGGTTTCCTATTCAAAGCAGGCAGACGAGCAAACAGCTGAACTAAAAGCTTTTCTCCAGAAAAATGTATACCAACACTACAAAGTAGAGAGGATGAGAGTTAAAGCAGAACGCTATGTTACACTTCTTTTCTCAACCTTTAAAGATAATCCTACCCTGCTTCCTCAAAAGTACAGAGAGAGGATTGAGATCGAATCAAAAGAGAGGGTGATATGTGATTATATTGCCGGCATGACAGATAGATACGCCCTGGATGAATATAAAAAACTTTTTGAACCATACGAGAGGGTCTGAAACCACGCACGGGAAGAAACACGAAAAAATAAGTACGTTTTATCGAACAGAAGTCTAGAATAAGGAAAATGGGCATGAATGCTGCTATAGTCTGTTTTGCTGGACTTTTTGCGTTTTTCCTGGGATACCGGATCTTTGCAAAATACCTGGCTGAAAAAGTTTATAAACTTGATGTGCATGCTCCTGTTCCATCTCATACTATGGAAGATGGGATGGATTATGTTCCCACTAATAGATTTGTGCTATTTGGCCACCATTTTGCGACCATTGCAGGAGCTGCACCTATAATAGGACCCGCATTAGCCGTGATTTGGGGTTGGGTGCCCGCCCTTCTGTGGGTAGTGCTTGGTACAATAGCATGGGGAGGAGCACATGATTTTGGAGCACTTGTACTTTCTGTAAGGAATAAGGGTAAATCGATCGGAGAAATTGCAAAGGGAATGATAGGGCAAAAAGCGATGA
>WTBG01000111.1 GCA_013139225.1 Deltaproteobacteria bacterium | reverse complement strand
CGTTTTAGTAAAAATAAACTTCTTTTAGATCCGTACGCCCTGGCGGTTACTGGTAATTTTAACTGGAATCTTTCTGATGCACGGAGTTATGATATAAATTCCTCTGAAAGTGATCTCTCCTATTCCTCGATAGATAGCGCTGGGGGAGCTCCCAAATGTATAGTGTTGAGTGATTCCTTTAATTGGTGGGGTGATGACTGCCCTTTAAAAATTCCTCATAGGGATACTATTATTTATGAAACCCATGTTCGCGGATTTACCTGCCACACCACTTCTAAAGTTAAGCATCCTGGGACATTCCAGGGGTTGATAGAAAAAATACCTTACCTAAAGGAGTTGGGGATAACTGCCGTTGAACTTCTTCCCATCCAGGAGTTTGATGAATCAGAGATTATGCGCAAAAATCCTTTGACCGGCGAGCAGCTTATGAACTACTGGGGATATAATACCATCAGTTTCTTTGCACCTAAGGGACGGTACAGCAGTTCTGGATCAATTGGGGAGCAGGTGTTGGAATTTAAAAAAATGGTAAGGGAACTCCACAAGGCGGGTATTGAGGTGATCCTGGATGTAGTTTTCAACCACACTGCTGAAGGTGATGAGACGGGACCAACTCTCTGTTTCCGCGGGTTGGATAATACTATCTATTACCTGCTCGATGATAGGGGTAGACGTTACAGAAATTATTCAGGATGTGGGAATACACTCAACTGTAATCATCCGCTGGTGAGAGGGTTTATCTTAGATTGCTTACTCTACTGGGTAGTTGAGATGCACGTTGATGGATTCCGCTTTGATCTTGCATCAATTCTTGGCAGAGACCAGGATGGTAAGATCCTTGAAAATCCTCCACTGATAGAGCGTATTGCAGAAAACCCTATTTTAAGGGATACCAAAATTATTGCCGAAGCATGGGATGCAGCCGGGGCATATCAGGTCGGAAGCTTCCCTGGTACGAGGTGGGCTGAATGGAATGGTCATTTTCGCGATGATATCAGGCGTTTCTGGCGTGGAGATCCCGGGATGGTTCCTAAATTGGCGACGCGATTGGCTGGGAGTTCAGATCTCTATCAGGAAAGTGGTAGAGCACCATTTCACAGTATCAATTTTGTAACCTGTCATGACGGCTTTACTCTTCATGACCTGGTAAGTTATAATACCAAGCACAATGAGGAAAATGGAGAGGATAATCAAGATGGTAGTAATGAAAATTTCAGTTGCAACTATGGGGTAGAAGGGGAAACGGATAATGGCAAAATTAATGCTATACGAACCTTCCAGATTAAGAATTTTTTGTCTACTCTCATGCTCTCACAGGGTGTTCCAATGCTGTTGGGAGGTGATGAATTCAGGCGGACTCAGAGAGGGAATAATAATGCCTATTGTCAGAACAATGAAATATCCTGGTATAATTGGAATTTTTTGCAAAGACATGAAGAAATCTTTCTTTTTACGAAAGAGATAATAGCTTTTAGAAAAAGACATCCCTCTCTCAGGAGAACGAGGTTTTTTACTGGACGGGATAATGATCGGAACAGTATTTCTGATATTAACTGGTATAGTCCTGTCCTTACCCAACCGGATTGGAGTAAAAAAAGTAAGTTGCTGGCATGTCTTATTGATGGAAGCCGTTTGGAAACAGATGCGGAGGAAGATGGTAATGATCTTTACCTCATTTTTAATGCTTCTAAAAAGTTACATGTCTTTAACCTTCCTAATCTACCATCAGAGAAAAAGTGGTGGAGAGCAGTAGATACCTCACTACCTTCCCCCAAGGACATTGTACCAGAAGGCGAGGAAGTTTTTGTAAAACCTAATAGCAGATATGCTGTAGCACCCCTCAGCACAGTTGTCCTTATAAGTAAAGCATAGAACAAATTAGAAATTTAGGAATTCAGGGATTGAGGAATTGGTAAAAACATTGATAATTAGATCCGTTCAAGAGAACCTCTAAATTCTAAATCTGGTTATCCAGAAATCTCCAGTTGAATACCCTGATGAAATTATTAACAATACTGGATTCCCGCTTGCGCGAGAATGACACGTTTTTTCAATCGGTTCCATTTATCCTTACTTGTTATCCCTGCGAAAGCAGGGATCCAGGAATTGATGGGCAACTTGAGTATTGTAGATAAGCAGATTCCCCAATTTTCTCAGAACTTTCTAATAAAAAAGTGGTTAGAAATGATTTTCTAACCACTTTTTGGATATTTTAAGATGGTATTGTAGTACGTTACATAGCCTGAAGCATAAGATCAGTGAGATCATAAAGCTTCATACTCTCACCCTGTGCTTTTAAAGGATCGGCTAAATTTTGTTCGCAGTAAGGACAGCAGGTAACCAGTGCCTCTGCACCTGTCTCTTTGGCTTCTTCTATTCGTTCTTCAGCGCACTTGAAGGCTAGATCTGGATATGCAGCCCTGACACCTCCTCCCGCACCGCAGCACCACCCCTGGTCTTTTATACGTTCCATCTCCACTAATTTGATTCCTGGAATGGCTTTTAAAATATTCCGTGGTTCCTCATAAATGCCACAATGTCTCCCAATATGGCAGGGATCATGCCAGGTTACTGTGAGGGGTATCTCTTTAGTAAATTTGATTTTGCCCTCTTTGAGCAATGATTCCATGTATTCAGAAACATGATAAACCTTAAACGTGATCTCTGGTATGTTGGGGACCTCTGGAAAGTCATACTTTAATGCATGGTAGCACCCTGCACACTGAGTAATTATCTCTTTTACACCTGCTTTGGTGAATTCTTCAATGTTTCTTTTGACAAGGGAAAAGAAAGTCTCCCGATCACCCAGTCTAATAGCTGGGCTACCACAACAAATCTCCTTGTCAGCAAAAATTCCAATATCTACTCCACAACCTTTGAGTATCTTTGCCGAGTTGACTATATCATGTTTTAGAAAAGGGTCAAAAGCAGGAGTGCAACCTGCAAAAAAGAGGATTTCGCACTTTTCTTCATTAGCATTCTTTAAGTTTAATTCTTTAGCCCATTGGGCTTTCTGTGCTCTTGGTTGTTTCCAGGGGTTGTCGTAGTTTGCAATACTGGTCAGGAGTTCCTTATGGGCAGGTAGTGGTGCCAGGCCTTTCTCAATCAACCTCGTCTTCAGCGCTTCTCCTGCCTTTAGTGGTTCCTTTTCAGTTAAACGGAGGCAGTTCATCTCACATGCACCGCATGAGGTGCAGCGAAAGGCAATATCTACCAGTGCCTCGGAATCTGTATAATCAAAATCCTCTTCCAAGAGGGCCCGGATGATATGAAATTTACCCATCCCGCTATAGGCAGCAAAACGCTTGTACCTAAACTCAGGACAGATCTCATTGTATTTGCTGCTTTTTACATTCCATCCCCACTGATTCTGACACCAGTTGCAGCGTGCGTCACCCCAGGCCTGTTCTCTGTAATCCTCTATGGTCCTTTCATAAATCTTCTTTTTAGGCATATTAAACTCCCTTCTTCAATAAGTGGGCAATTTCAGCTTTCAGAATAATGTTAATTAGTAATG
>WTBG01000363.1 GCA_013139225.1 Deltaproteobacteria bacterium | reverse complement strand
GCGTTTTGATTAAATCCTTTTATCTCTTTAATAACCTTTTCCCTTAGACCTTCTACCTCCTCCAAATCTTTAATTGATGCCTGAAATACCTTGTCTGGACTGCCAAATTTCCTAATAAGGTTGCGATAGCTTATTTTACCTAAACCATCGACAAAACTTAAAGCTAACCAATCATGAATCCTTCTATCCTCTTTATCCATCGATTATCTATGTCAGTTATATCGGCTCACTCTAAAACAACACAAATATCTGCGTTCTCTTCTATATCGGCTATCTATCTACACCAAAACAAATCTTTATTGTCAAGTGTTTTTAACCATGGTTTTTTAAAAAAACCTTGACATTGCTCGATTTTTTTCATTAAATTACAACAAATAATATTTTATTGCAGAATTATAAATTTACCTAATCATCTCTTTCTTTCTACCGATAAGTAAAAAAACTTCCTAATAAAAGGGATATCTTATGTTTAAGAACTGTTACACCATTTTTATATCACCACCAAAAGCAGGGAAAACGAAGCAGTTTTCCATAAGCAAAGGAACCTTTTGCCTCCTTATATTTCTCCTCTTTCTTTTCGTTATAGGTGACTGCATAGCCATATTAAAATATTGCGAAAGCACAAACCTCAGAAAAGAAAACACCCATCTAAAAACTGAAAAAGAAAAACTTGAGAAAGTAGCTCAAATTGTTGGCGAACTAAAGAAAGCTGAATCATTCATCAGAAATTTCCTGGGATTAGAAAAATCTGGCTCCAGTATGGGAGGTTTGGGATTAGGAGGAGTCGATCCAAATTTTATCGATACTTCATCCACTATCTCACTTTATACAAACACTGAGTTTCCATATAAAGCTGGTGAGCACGAGGTATCACTTATAGAAAATGCACTTCTTCTAAAAAGAGACTTACAGGAACTAATAGACAAACTAAACGATCGCAAAAGTGAATGGGACACACGACCTACCATTATGCCTGTTCAAGCTGATGCGTACTGGATTTCATCTGGTTTTGGCTGGAGGAAAAGTCCTTTTACTGGTCTTCGCGAATTTCACCGAGGCTTAGACATCTCAGCCAGAAGGGGTACTCCCATTATCGCTCCTGCTGATGGCATCATCATAACTGCTGGTAAAGATCTTCATTTAGGAAGGTTTATCAAAATCAAACACAACGATAAGTTCACAACACTTTATGGACACATGTTAGAGCATAAAGTAGAAAAAGGACAAGAGGTTAAACGCGGTGATCTAATAGGACTAATGGGGAACACCGGAATGTCCACCGGTTATCACCTGCACTATGAGGTACGAAAAGATAGTGTGAGTATTAATCCTCGCAATCATATTTTAAACTTAAGCACTATGATAGCTATGCGTTAGTTTTTGTGCTTTGCTATTATTTCTTTTTGCGTCAACCATCTTTAGAGAGGATTTTCTATGGGTATATTAAAAAAAGATAAGGCCCCGGACAATCTTGATACTCTCATTGGGAGCAAAACCATTTTCGAAGGAGTTTTGATATCCAATGAAAGTATTTGCATCGAAGGTACTGTAAAAGGCAAAGTTGAGTGTAGAGGGAATGTAGTGGTAGGTAAAGAAGGCAAGGTCAAGGCAGACATTATTGCCGAAAATGCCTTCATAGGTGGTCAAGTTAATGGGAACATAAAAGCAAAAAAAAGGTTAGAAATTACCTCCACTGGAAGAGTAAAGGGAGACATCGAAACTTCCTCCCTGATCATTGCTGATGGTGTTCTTTTCGAAGGAAGCTGCCATATGGTAAGTAGTAATAAAAGTGTTACAAGCAGTTCTCCCGCTGAGGAAAAGAACATGTTAAAACAAAGTTCTCAAATTGAGAAAGCTCCTTTAAAACCACAAACCAGTGAAGCTGGTAGCCAGTAGTTTAAATAACACTTAATAAACTGAATGACACAAGAATCACGGGCATTTAAGAAACACAAGGTATTATGCCCGTGTTTTTTTCTGTGTCTATATGAAGCAATCAGCAGATTAAAATCCCCTTAAGTTTATCTACTGAGGGAATTCAAAAAGGAAAGGTTGGCAAGTATCAACGAAAGGAATGATTAAACCCAGAATTTGCAGTAGACATCTACTGCAAAATCTGGGTTTTAAAATCCATTTCCGAAGATTAAAGGAAAAAACATTGCAACGAAAGAATCTTCTCCTTCATATGCGTTATTTGAGTAAGAAAGTGCGGGGCTCCAATCGGTTGATACGAGGGTATATGGCTCGTTGCGGTTGTAAATAATAATATTATAAAGCATCCCAAAAGCATTAAAGGAAGCTTGCTCGTCATCGATATCGCAATTTCCCCAATTGATGGCCCAGGCAGTAGGTGAAATATGAGTTGCACTATAATTTATAGAGCCGTCAGGATTATTATTAGAGAAACAGGGGGAAACACTCCGCAACCAAGAAGAACCTGGTTGTTCTTGGTCCCCTCTCGTACCATTTAGGTAATGGTAACCATCATGGAAGGCTATATAGTGTCTGGCTCCACTTTCATGTTCATACACCCACACTGTGCCATCAAGAGAATTTGCACCAGCAATGGATATATGGATTCCGATTACAAGCACCATTATAAACACTGTCCGAAAAATTATATTCTTTTTTAGCAATTGTTCCTCCTTTTCAAATGTTGCTGTTTAATTGTTATATCTAATTTTTAGCAATTTGAATACCAGTTCTGAGTTGAATAGCAATTTGCCTGATGTTTTCACAACTATCTGTAATTAAACAACAATTATACTGTGATTAAAAAGTGAACCATTAATTTCAAGATTAATAAAGCTTCAAAATTGTTCTTCCAGGGACAAAAACCACCTCAACCTAAAAAGAGATAGAAATAACAACATGTTATCATTCTACAAGATCGTACAAGAAAGCAGGAGGAACGGATATTGATTGACTCACATGCCCATCTGGAAATGCCAGAATTCAATCATGACAGAAAAGATGTGATTCAAAGGGCACATGACAGTGGAATCGATTATATTATTACTATTGGGATTGATATCAAATCATGCAAACAGGCAATTGCATTGGCTGAGGGAAACGAGTCCATATATGCAGTACTGGGTATTCATCCGCACAATGCAAAAGATATTGATGAATCAACTTACCCTCTCTTAAGAAAATTAACCCAACATGACAAAGTGTGTGCCCTGGGAGAAATCGGGCTAGATTTTTTTCGAAACCTATCTCCCCCAGAAATACAGATAAAACGATTTAGAGAACTTATCGCATTGGCAAGGGAATTAAGGCTCCCCATAGTGGTGCACGATCGAAATGCCCACCAAGAGACGCTTGATATATTAAAGGAGGAGAAGGCTTTTGAAGTGGGAGGTGTAATTCATTGTTTCTCTGGTGACTATGAAATGGCATCCAAGTGTTTGAATATGGGCTTTTATATCTCCATCCCAGGCACCATAACATTTAAAAATGCTAGATCATTACAGGAACTTGTAAGAAGCATACCTCTTGATAGAATTCTTCTAGAAACAGATTCTCCATTTTTAGCTCCCATGCCATTTCGAGGGAAAAGAAATGAACCTTCCTATGTAAGATATGTTGCTGATAAAATAGCGAAACTAAAGAAGTTGGATTTTGAAGAAGTTGCAAGCGTTACTTCGCAAAATGTTAAAACTCTATTCCGAATTCCTACCTAAAGGCATCCTAGTCCAACAAGTGAAGTATTTATCACCACCTTTTCATCTAATTTAAGAAGTGGAGTTTTTATCTATGAGCATTGCAGGTGTTTAGCATTCTTACCAACTTCTCCTTCCCCGCTTTAAAAAATTCTGGTGCAACTTCTAAGGTAATCGTTCGATCATATCCCATTTTGCGCAAAGCCTGTAAAATAGGTTCGAAGGCAATAGTTCCTTCACCCAGAGGAAGATGAAGATCATCATCCGGTGTGCTTCCTCCACAATTATCATGAATATGGACATGTTTTATTCGTTCAGGATATGTTTCAATGAAGCTGTAAGCAGTATTTTTCGAAGTTAACAATTCACTATGGCCAACATCCAGCGTTAATCCCAATTCTGGAAATCGATGGAAGGCTTGTTCCAAATCTATAGTGCGTTCACTCAAGTTTTCTAAGCAGAGCTTCATTCCCTTTTTATTTGCCAGGGACATCATCTTCTCCAAGATATCAAGTTTTTCAATCAAGATTGTTTTTTTTATAAATCGCTGATCCAGCCAAAAGTGTATAGTAATAAACTTCGCATCTAACTCATGAGCGAAGTCAACCAGAACTTCAATTTGAGGAAGTAGCCTTGTTTTCAACTCTTGGCAATCAAAAGGATTACCTTCTTCAGGTCCGTGGACAATAAAGAAAAAGTTAAATTTTTCCTTTAATTTTAATAGAGAGGGGATTTCTTGAAAATCATGGTGAGGATTAAACAAGTTGATTTCAGCAAAATCTAGATGTGCCTTTCCTACATGTTTGGCCTCTTTCAAACTATGTGCTCTTCCACCGATGAGCATGTTCCAATGTTATATCCCTGTAAAAGGCAGGAGAATTAGTGAACGGAAAGCTAAAAAATCTTTTTGAAGTTAAGAATAGGACGTCTTCTTAATCACCCCTTCCCCTTGAAGGCAGGCTGGGCTTTTATCAAGCTGACCTATCTTGTTGTAGGCTTTGGTCCATTCGTTCCATATATTAGGAAGGAAAATATGTTTTTTATCTTCCATTGCCTTCTCATAACATTCAATCGCTTTGTCATATTGCTTAAGCTGGTTATATATCAGTCCCATATTAAACCATGTATTACCTGGCGAGAGATAATTTTCATCAGATAACGCATCCTCATAACATTTAATGGATTTATTGTATTGACATAAACGATAGTAAGAGTTTCCCATGTTATTCAATGCCTTATATGGAGTAGGGTAATTTTTGTCTTTGAGTACTTCTTCATAACACTTCACTGCCTTTTTATGCTTGCCTAAATTGTTGTAGGCAATGCCCATATTGTACATAACTTTATAACGGGTACTGAACTTACCGTTTTTTAAATCCTTTTCATAATATAAAATAGCCTCCTCATATCTTTTCTTTGCAAGTAAATCATTTCCTTTTTCAAAATAATTTATCGTATATTTCATGAGCTTCTCCAATTCTATAATCTTTTATGAAATACTCGCCATATTTTTAATCATGTTATATAGCATAGAATGATTTATAAAACAAGGGTATTTTGACTTTTTATCGGATTTTTTGTTGGATTTCTAATCCAATTGGATTTAAGCCCCGCTTACAGTTTATAACAAGGCTGTGTGCTAGTTTATTCAATAAGTTACTGGATTTTCGAGACGTTAAGGTAACAAGAATGTGATTCGAGAAAGACAAGATTTTAGATGGGTCTTAAACGAAACAGGCTAAACCAATAAATAAGGAAACAATAAGGGGAAACTCAATCTATGATCCCAGGATTTGCAGTAGTCATCTACTGCAAAATCTGGGATGATTGGGGGATTTTAAAAAATAAAAAAACCCGCTAATTAATCGGGCTTAATCAATTACTAAAATTCACATAGCTAATAAAACAATCAATACTCTAACCGTTATGCTGAAACTCCATTCATTATTGGGACATTGTCAACTTATCAATCTTTTCATTGATTAGACTTAATTCCTCTTTTCCCTTCTCAACTTTTTTTGTCAATTCCTGTTCATCTCTTTTTAATTGATCTAGAAACATGTTCTTATCGTTAATCTCTTTGATAACATCTTCTTTCCTTTTGCTAATCTCTTTTAGACGTTTATTGGTTTCATTGTGTTCCCTTTCAATCTCTGTCTTTTGTTCATCCAGACCTTTTCTCAGAGTACTAACTCTTGTTCCCCTCACATTGGCAATTCGCCTCTCCCATATTTCCTTATCAAGGGCATCCCACTCTATTGGTTTGCCCACCCTTTGATAAGCAAGATGGGTTTTGAAACAAAAGGGACACTGGTAGTAATAATGGACGCTATCCTTCTCTCCATATTGCATATTTTCTGGATAGGGAACAGTCTCTTCCAGTTCCAGTGGAATATCCCTGTTATTATGTTTTTCATCACAAACGTATAAGACTTTCTCTTTTGGCATAGCATTTTTTCATTCGGCATAATTGATTTAATCTTTAGTGGTTTTTTACCCGTTAGGGAAAAGCACCACTTTTAAATCAGAATTTATTGACTTTGTTAAACGCCCGGTCGGTAGAAACTATTGGGTTCGCACCAGCATAGCTGATAATTAATTATGAACCAACAGAAAAGGATGAGGCATGCAATTGACATTTCCCTACATACTTGCTTTGTACCCACCCCCTTTTACCATCTCCTAATTCAACCTTAAACCAATCTCCATCTTGTTCTATAATCTTAAACTCCGCTCCATCATGCAATTGGAAAAGTGCCGTATTATTAATTCCGTTCCCAGCCCTAACTGTAATTTCCTTGGCCAAAACGACTCCGCCAATTTTATGGGTACAATTGTAAAGTTTTAAAACAAGAGAACATCCCAACACCAACACCAAAGCCAGATTAATCAAGAGAATAAGATTCTGATACTCTCTCTTCCAAAATATCCTTATGGTAGCTAAAATCCAAAAAAGACCATTAAACAACAGAAAAACTATTAACAATTCCTTAAGGTTAAGTTTAGAATACCAAAAACAAAATTCCTTTAGAAAAGGCAAGAATTGCTTTTCCTCAATCCTGTCTTTTGTTAATTGTCGAGCATATCCTATATTGGCTTTAAGGTCCTCATCTCGTGGGAGGTATAATTCTGCCAGCCGATAGTTGAGTATCGCTTTTCCTAACATCCCCATTTTGAAATAACTGTTTCCCAGATTATAATAGATTTCACCATTCGTCATACCAGATCGGATAAGATTTTCGTAAAGCATGGTAGCCTTTTCATATTTCTCTTCCTTATGATATTTAGTGGCTTCCATAAATAATACGGCACTATCTGCTTCTTCCTCAATTTTTTTATTGTTGGAGAAAAGGGTGGCGACGCTTTTATCTTGACCATACGCCAAATAAAAATTGCAGAAAACAAGTACTCCTATTACAATAACAAAGGTGAGTCTCTTTATACTAATCATACGTCTCAGAATTTCTACAACTTATTGAAGTTAAAAGTATTTTCTGGTGGTTGTTGAACTTGCCTCACACATGGAATAATAGAAACTGTTACGAGTTGCGGGTTAAGAAGAAAGAATATAGTTTATCCCGTAACGCGCAACCTGCGGCCAACCCATCATTCCACCATTCCATTATTCCCTGGCCCAGACCTGGTTTATCCGTTGTTGAGCATCCCACCGAGGAGTCGCACCAGGGCAGGCAGGGCGGGCCAATTGCTTAAGCGAAGCTTAAGCTAATTATCTCTTTATACTTTTCTCAAACCCCTTGGTTAAGTCTTTTACTTGTTCTAGTAAGTTTTCCTTCTCTTCTTTACTATGCCGTTGAAAGGCAAATTGACCAGATTCCAAAATGCTAAGCACCTTCTTTAAACGTCCAACCCGTTCCTTTTTTATCTTGAGCATGTAAAGCTGATTTTCAATTTCTGCTGGTGTAAGAGCACTTCCGGTAAGATTCAGCTTGTCACCCAAAAAATCCTTAAGCGTTTTAGAAGTACGTCTGTAAAATTCTGCAGAATCTTCATTTCTTATCTGTTTTCTGGCCGCTATAATATTCTTG
>WTBG01000014.1 GCA_013139225.1 Deltaproteobacteria bacterium | reverse complement strand
TTCGGTTTGAAAATACCGTCAACCATGGTTGGACGAAATATCTTTAAGACTTAAAGAGGAGGGCAAATGGCTAAGATCAAGATTGATTCAAAGCTCTATGACCGAGCAAAAAAGTCAGCCGAAGCCGCTGGATACAGCAGCTTCGAAGAATTTATAACTCACATTATTGAAAAGGAAATTTCTCAGCTTGAAGCTTCTCCTGAGGGAGATGACGCTGTAGCAGACCAGCTTCGCGGGTTGGGATACATAGAGTAATGGGTTTTTTGGTTCAGCTCATTACATGGGTAAATGTTGTAACGAATACTATTGGCGGATTATTTCTAGCACCTGTTGCATCGGTTCCGGGCTGGCTATCTATCACGGTCATTTCAGCTATTCTGGGTGTATTTCTACTGGTTATTTTCAAGTACACCTCCAACCAGAAAGCGATTGGCCAAGTCAGAGACGATATCAAGGCTAACCTGCTTGCTGTTAAGCTTTTCAAAGACAGCTTTTCTGTAACTTTCAGGTCGCAGGCTAGGGTTTTCTGTGCTTCTTTCAAGCTTCTCTTTTACTCGATTGTACCGATGCTGGTTATGATTGTGCCGGTCATTCTGATCATGGCGCAGATGAGTTTGTGGTACCAGGCGCGTCCCCTGCTGCCCGGGGATAAGCCGGTTATTGTAAAGCTTAAGTTTAATGATAATCTTGATACCCTGCCTCAGGTCGTTCTTGAGTCTCTGCCTGCCGCCCGGACAATAATAGGGCCAGTTAGGGTTTTCACTAAGAAAGAAATATTCTGGAAGATTAAGCCCGTCGAGGACGGAAGCTACAATTTAATTTTTCATATCGGAGACAGGCGGTATGAAAAGCAATTAGCAGTAGGCGAAGGGTTCATGTGCTTAAGCTCCAAACGCCCGGGGGCAGACTTTGCTGATATCCTCCTTTACCCACTTGAAAAGCCATTTACTTACGATTCCCCTGTTCACTCGATCAGTATTAATTACCCTGAAAGGAACTCACGGATATACGGAACAGACTGGTGGATAGTTTATTTTTTTGTTGTTTCGATGATTTTCGCATTCATGTTTAAACCATTACTAAAAGTGAGGATATAGATGACTATGAATTTACCTTTTATCACGATTGTATCCGGCCTGCCGCGCTCTGGCACGTCCATGATGATGCAGGCGATTGAAGCTGGTGGTATTCCAGCACTGACCGATAATATTCGCAAAAAAGATGAAGATAATCCAAAGGGGTACTATGAATTCGAGTTGGCAAAAAAGACCAAGGACGATCCTTCCTGGCTACCGAGTGCCCGGGGAAAAGTAGTTAAGATGGTTTACGCTCTTTTGTATGATCTGCCGGAAGAATATGAGTACTGTGTTATCTTCATGCGAAGGAATATAAATGAAGTTCTGGCTTCTCAGAAGATTATGCTGCAGCGATCAGGCAAACAAGGAGCCAACATCAGTGATGAGAAACTGACAGAGCTCTTTAAGGCTCAGCTCGAGAAATTCGATCACTGGATAAAGACCAGAAAAAATTTCTCAATTCTGCCAGTTGATTATAAGGATATGATCACTTCTCCAAAGGTACAGTGTGAAAGGATCAATAAATTTCTTGGAGGGGTTCTGGATATTGATGCATCAGTTGCAGCTGTGGATCCCTCTTTATATCGCAACAGAACCTAAACCTGGAATTTGCAGCAGGGAAACTGATACTGATAAACTGACCATAAAACTACTGATAAGAACTTCCTTTTTGACGGGGTAAGTATAGGGAAATCACTATTGTGTGTCAAGGTGAAAGCCGTAACAAGATATGGCTTGGCCGCCTTGCCCGAACTCGGCCAGGGAGCTCAGCCAGGCTGATGGGGTAGGCGTAACATTCTGGGGCAATTAACTGGTAGGTATCATGAAGAAAATATAAGCAAACTTTATGCCTTAATCTTGATTAATCTCATAAAATTTATATGTTGCTTTATTTACCTTACGCACCAAAGTTCCCCTAGGATCGCAGCGATGGAACGCTGTATTCAAGTAGAGATGAATGTCTTCCGTTGAATAGTCTTGTAAATACGCAGCCTCGTCACGCAATTTACAAATGAGTATTTACTGGTTAGTGTCCACGGTGACAGTAAGTATCAAGATTAAGTATTTTCGTTGCCGCTGCAATCGTGACTCCATAAAATAACACGGGTTTACCCTTATTAAGAAAATCTGTGATGGTGCCATTCACCAAAGTCGACCCGGTGGCGAATATCGAATCACACCATGTTATGGCTTCAGTTGTCAACTCCGGTGGTTCGATAACTACACCAGATACTTTCCTTCCAATGTTATCCGGATCGAGGTCCACAACTCTAACGTCATAGTTTGAGGAAAGGGTTTCAAGAAACCTTGGTTGCAAACCAACCAGAAAAACCTTCTCCTCGGGCTCAATAACCTTGAGAAGATTTTCCGCGCATTCCTTTGGTTCACTATCCTTGCAGTGAATGGTCTTATCACAAAGCCTGAGATGCCTGAAAACCGCATTAAGACCAGATATAAAACTGGCCCTTCCCCTGTTTGAGTCGAGCTCGATTTCCAAGAGATCTTCTACTCTATAATTTGCATTCTCAAACTCGTCTGTAAAAGCCTGTCCCCTTCCTTCCTCAAAGGAAGCTTCTACCATCATCTCTTTACCTTTTATTATCGGATAGTCCTGGTCCTCAGGCTTTCCTATTGCTTCTGTAGCGGGGAGTGCCCTGCACCTGACACTCACATTTTTCCCTGAAAGGTTGTTTCTTTTTATTTCTTTATTAAATGCGCCTTTTAGTTCTTGGTATAATTCCATGAGGGTCATTTAAGATGCTCTTGTTTTGTTATGAACCAGAAGTAATTAAAAATACCATTGCTACTAAACAGCAAATTGCAACCCATGCAGAACCTGAAGAACAAGCAAGTGACTGCGCTGACCTTAAATCCGAAGATGCGTTTTTCAATTGGGTACCCAGCCAGTATCCGGTGTAGAAGAGTAACCCCGAGAAAACCGTCCATACTATGCCGTCAAAACTCATAAATGCTCTAAAGCCACCGGCCCTGTTGAAGGAGAGGAGATAGGGACAGGGGATTATCCGCATACCGATAAAAAAGAAGGCAATGGCTGCCATAAATCCTGCTGACATACCGCTAGCCAATCTTAATAGGTTATTCCTGAACAGATTGTTCCCTGCGAGGGTTACAGTTGCGGTTAATGCAATTCCTCCCACGAGTATGGCCAGGCTGGAGTTTACTCTGGCTACAATTGGAATATTAAAGATTGATAGGGCAAGCAGCTTGCTTAAAATTGTTACTAATGGAATTCCCATTAGTAAGGATGGTTTTTTGAATTTGCCGAAGGCAATTCCCATCATACCAATTCCGATAGCGGTTATATAACCAGCCATCCCTCCTTTAAACGGAAGCCCCTGACTGAGAACTGCACATGTTAAGATTATCTCCGAAAGAAGACCCCATAGCGAGCCAAGAAGTAAAATGGCTACCAGGGAATCAAAAAACCTGTTTTTCAAAATCTCGTTTTTTTCTGTTTTCATTTTGTTTCCTCCATTTGCAAGTCAAATATATCATTTCCGTCAGCAGTCTGGATGCCGCATGTTTGGGATTCCATGAAATTCAACATAAACATTCAATTAAAAATGAAGATTTAGCAAATAAACGCTATGCATAATCGTAACGATCTTGTTTCAGTCCTGCTTTGCCAATTTCAATCTTACCCCCTTCTTTTAATTCTTGGATATTTTTATATTCTTCTTCCGTATCAATATGCATTCCCACAATACTTTTTTCAATCTCAACCAGTTTCACAATATCCCTCATTTGCTCGATAAGTCTTCTCCCGCCACAATCTCCCTTTAACAAAAGCAAATCCTTTTTTGCGGTTGCTGGGAAAATTACAGGATTTCCCATAGCACCGTTATAAAGCGGAACGACGATACTTGTTCGATCTCTCTTAAATAAAGCTATCAACTTATTTATAGTAGACGGATCGAGATACGGTTGATCCCCAACTAAAAACATAAACCCCTCCGTATCGGGATGAGATGATTGAATGCCCAACTTTACGGCGGCACTCTGTCCTTCATCTGCATGCTGATTATACAGCGCCTTAGCAACATGTTCTTTCGCCAGCTCCCTTATTTCATCCCTTTGGTAAATAATGATAAGCTCGTCAAGATGAGAAGATTGTGCGGCCATTATAACCCTCTCAATCATTGGGATGCCGTTAACTTTTAGAAGAAGCTTTTCTTTACCCATCCTTCGCGAGAAACCTGATGCTAAAATAATACCCGTCATCATACTAACGACCCCACCATTTGATTGCATTAATTCTTTCATCTGCCATAGTTGCTACTATGAAACCACGGATACAGCTGTTGTCCTTTTTAACGATTTCTATAATTTTAAGTGCTGCTTTTTTATCCTGCTCATTGTCAGCCTTGTTGAGCAGCAAGTATTTTTGACACCCCTTAGGAACGTCTTTGAAGAGCCCTTCTGGAGATACTATTAGTTGTGCTACGACATTTTCATTGATGGTATCACCTGTTTTACTGCCGGTTACTTTACAAAACAGCTCGGGTCTGTGAACATGATTGCTGTCTATTTTTTTGCCCAAAGAATCAAGTCCTATGACACCTATGGTTTTGCGAGTGCTGTTAGGTATTACTGGTTCATGAAAAGCTGGTGCTTTTATGGGTTTCCGCTTGGAGCCATCTCCTTCCACCAAGATATAATGAAATAGTTTCTTCTTATATAGTTCTTCTATAAATTCCCTGTCTATGCCCAAAAGTTTATTCTCGGGTGAGACTTCCCTGGCCAAAACAACAATGCGCCCCTCTTTGACCGTGTTAAACATTCTACTGTCTTTAAGACGATCAACGATTACTTCGTCATAATCGCTTTCATCGGGGTAGAAGATAGCCGTGGTAGTGGTAACAAGAACTTTTTTCCTGGGGTGTTTAAGTTCACGTGCCAGTTTGAATAACGTGGTTGTTTTACCACCGGCACCGACAAAACAGATAAGCTCACTGTGCGTAGAACGAATATCCAAAACGTCATCTATGGTCACCATGGGACTTACCTGTGCAAAGGGAATGGGGGGCAAATATTTGCTTCACATTCTGGACCAGGGCATTGCAAAAAAACGCATGCTTACAGCAATCAAACATTACTGGTTTTTTGGAGTTGATCTTAAGCCAGTGATTTCCGTACGGCTTCTTGCCGCCACTAACTCAGCAGCAATAGCTACCGCAATTTCTTCAGGTGTTTTGGCTCCGATGTTGATTCCTATGGGTGCATGAATCCGTTCAATCGTTTGATCAGCCATGCCTTTCTCTCTCAATTGCTGAAAGGCTTTCGCCACTTTTGTTCGACTACCAATCATACCCAGATAGCAAAATGGCTGTCGGGCACAGTACTCTAGCACCTCAAAATCATATAGATGTCGGTGGGTCAAGATTACCAAATAGGTCGTATCAGAGAACACACAATCTTGTAGTGCCTTGTGGTAATCGTTGGCAATTACCCTGTCAGCCCAGGGCAATTTCCCTTTATCAGCAAATTCTGGACGATTATCCACTACGATTGTTTTAAAACTCAGCATTTTACCAATTTTACTTAATGCCGTTCCGATATGTCCGGCACCAAAGATAATCAAATCAGGAGCCGAGTTTAAAGGTTCAAGAAAAATGCTCATGGAACCACCGCAGGACATGCCCAATTCTTCAAGGTTATGCTTCGACAATTTGGGTTCTGTACCATTCATGAGTGGCATTGCTTCATCTGCTATTTTCTTTTCAATGGCACCACCTCCAATCGTCCCCACAGTGGAACCATCATCTTTTATAAGCATTCTCGCACAGGGCTTCCCTGGTGCTGAACCTAACGATTCAACAACGGTGGCCAGAACTGCCGGAGTGCCGGAATTTTTAGCTGCGATGATTTCTTCGAAAATATCCATTTTTAACTCCCTGAAAATAAGGTATTTAATAATTCTTGTGCTCGATTTCAACGAACCAGATCTATAAAAAATTACTATTTAAGCCCTTTTAGGTACAAAATGGCTTCCAGTACTCCTCCTCCTATAGCCCGGGCTTTATCGGATATGGTAAAGCAGTACTCTTTTACCCCCCTTGAGTCAATATCACCTATCTTAAGGTCTTTTGCCACGTTCATCCCATTCAGAGTAATTCCTCTAATCATACCATCTATAGATGCCCTGACGGCCTCATTATCGATATAGCATACGGTTTCTCCCTCTGTAACCTCATCGCCTATATCTAATAGATTGCGAATCTTTCCATCACATGGTGCCCTGAGTACTCTCTCTTCCCCATATCCATCAATTGCTCCTGGAATACCTGTGTTGGGTTTTGCATAACCATCCAAGATAACCTTGCCCAGATTATGCCCCCTATAGGTTTCGATAACAACATCAACATCTTTTCCAGCTTTGAATCCAGGACCCAGAGCAATGGTGAGGGGAGCGATGCCCTTATACATATCGGTTGCGCGCTTTGCTAATCTCGCATCAACCAACACCTCGGATTTAACTTCCCTAACCATACTAAGGTGCGGGTCTATGATAATGGGAACATTTCCTTCCCCCCAGATGGTCTCTATCTCTTTTCTGTTGCATGCTTTCACTGCCTTAACACCCTCTACCACAGTTTGTCCATCAAACACCGCCTGGGCAAAGGCAACCTTTCTCCTTATGACTAAAGGCTTTTCAATTTCCAGGATCAGTATGTCAAAACCAGATCGATAGAGCCTGTGAGCAACCCCAGTACCTATATCTCCTCCGCCTCTTATAACGACTGTGCCAGTGGTCATGGCCAATTCATGTTTCATAAAACACATCCAATGCTTTAGGATTCAGAAATTACTGTGGGGTAAACTTCATCTTCTAGGTGGGATTATCATGTCACTTCCAATCGATGGCATTTTTCTCTTGTGGAGTTTCCTGTCCGTTCTATGATATGCGATTCTTTTTTCTAATTGCTTGTAGTACTCTTTCGGGAGTGAGGGGAAGTTCCTTCATGGTGTATCCAATGGCATTGCTCACGGCCATTGCAATTGCATGCGGGTTACATGCGATGGGGCCCTCACCCACCTCTTTTGCCCCATAAGGGCCATATGGATCATTGGTCTCAACGATGATGTGCTCCATCTCGGGCACCTCATAGGGCCTGGGTAGTTTATAGTCGATGCGGGACTGATTGAGTATCTGGCCACCCTCCATAAAGCATTCCTCAAACAGGGTCTGCCCCATGCCGCTAAAGACCTGTCCGTCCATCTGGCCTTCTACCGCCAGCGGGTTTATAGCACGCCCCACATCATGGGCGACTGTCATTTTGAGTAGCTTTACTATGCCCGTCTCAGGATCTACCTCCACCTCGGCAATCTGGGCACCGAAAGAATAGGCAAGGGCGGCTTTTGTGGTAGGTGTATTGTAGAAGCCCCTTCCCATAATGAATCTTCCTTCCATGCAGTTGAGGGTATCAAACACCACATCTTCAAATGAGATGGCTTTATCGGGTGCACCCTTCGGGTATACCTTTCTGTCTCTAAAGATGAGGGATGCGGGTTTAACTCCCAGTTTCTCTGAGGCAGTTTTGGCAATCTGTTTCTTTGCATCAAGCGAGGCTATCTTTACTGCATTTCCGGTGGTAAAGGTACCCCGCTGTGCAAATGCCCCCACATCGTAGGGAGCGATGTCTGTATCCCCAGATATTACGGTAATATCGTCAGCGGCTATCCCCAGCGTCTCCGCAGCTATGATTGCCATGGTGGTATGAGAACCCTGGCCCATGTCGGGGAGTCCGGTGAAAAGCGAGAGTTTCCCATCCTCGGCTATCTTGAGGAAGGCGGCAGAGGTGTCGTGTTGAAACATCCCTTTTCCTCCGGAGCTCATCACCCCACATCCTATACCAATGCCCTTATAGGGTGGCAGTTTCCCGTATTTCCTATTCCAGCCAGATTTCCGGGCCGCCTTTTTGATGCACTCTTTCAAACCACAACTGGCATAATGGGTATCGTTCAGTGTGGTCTCTCCCTTATCAAAAGCATTCTTGAGTTTGAAATCAACCGGGTCCATGCCGAGATCCTGTGCAATTAGATAAAGGTGCTGACCAAAAGCAAACTGGGATGGCACCAGCCCTCCACCGTGATGAAAAAAGTAGGGCGCATTGTTTGTGTACACCAGCTGCCCCTTGTAGCGAAACGCCTCCACTTTAAAGAGCATTTGCAGGGTTGCACCCACAATGGTCGGCATGATGAACTGGGTCTCAACATAGGCACCACAATCATACAGGTGATCAGCCTTTATGACTTTCAAAGTACCGTTGTTTGTCACGCCTGATTTTAAGGTGAGCCTGTTTTTGCCGCCTGACCTGCAGATAATGAATTCCTCATCCGAGGTGGCAATAATTTTAACCGGTCGTGATGCCTTTTTGGAAAGGAGTGCTGCAATCAAATGGTGGGGCCTTACCGTGCCTCTGCCGGAGAATGCCCCGCCAGTATTAAGGCTGCAAACTCTCACGTTGCTTTCCGATATACCAAGATTTCGGGCCATACCCTTCTGAATAAGGATAGCCGTTTGGTTGGGTGTCCAGATGGTAAGCTTGCCCGGTAAGGAGTAATCTGCAAGGACACCGTGTAATTCAGCAAAACAATTGTGGCTCGGATAACTAATAAACTCGTCTTCCCTTACGTGGTCTGACTCAGAAAATGCCTTATCTACATCGCCGTAGTTTAAATTAAGATCATCTGCGTAGTTATCCTCATAATACTGTTTCAGTATCGGCGCATCCGGAGCGGTTGCCTCTTCAATAGAAAGGAGTGCTGGCATGGGCTCATACTCTACCTTGATAAGTTCTGCCGCCTCATAGGCAGTATCTCCATCTACCGCGGCAACAGCGGCAACTTCATCACCGATATAGTGGACCATATCATCGCAAAGCAACTGCTGATCGGGTCCTACCATAACACCCCCTGAATCTTTATGGGTAATGACGGCCATCACTCCGGGGAGTTTCTCGGCTTTGGAGGTATCTATGTTTAATATCTTTCCCCGGGGGATGTTGCTTCTCACAATTTTACCGTGCAGCATTCCCGGAAGGACCACATCATCGGTAAACTGTGAGCGACCGGTCGCTTTAAGCGGTGCATCCAGCTTTGTTTGTCTCTTTCCTATAACACTAAACTTATCAGACATTACTCTTTTCCTCATCTTCAGGTTGTGAAACCTTTTTTACCGCTTCCATAATCTTTATATGTCCCGTGCATCTACAGAAGGTGCCGGATAAAGCGTCCTTTATTTCATCGTCATCGGGTTTTGGGTTTTCATCAAGCAGTGCCTTGGCAGTCATGACTATCCCTGGTGTGCAGTAGCCGCATTGTACCGCCCCGTTTTCTATAAAAGACTTCTGGACGGGATGGAGTGACTCGGCAGTGCCTATACCCTCGATGGTGCTTATGGTATGCCCCTCGCACTCGATGGCAAGAGTGAGACAGGAAAGGATGGCCTTCCCATCCATGATGACGGTACATACACCGCAGGTGCCTATATCGCACCCCTTTTTGGTTCCTATAAGTCCGAGCTCATTCCTCAGCACATCAAGAAGTGTCTGCCAGGGATTTATGGCAACTTCATAGCTATTGCCGTTTACCTTCAGGGATAATATCCTTTTCAATTTAAGTTCTCCTTTTTTCTTGGGTTTGCCTTGTAAAGTTCTGTTAGCCGCAGAGTACGCTGAGGTCGCAAAGATAAATAACTTAAATCCACTAAAATTAAATCATTGTTTTTTATATGTTCTTTTCCGCGTACTACGCAATCTCTGCGGTGAATCACTCAATGCGGTGAGCGCCCTTTTTACAAGCACCTCAACCAAATGTCGCTTGTAGCCGGCTGAAGTAAAAAGGTTGGTAAGGGTTCCCAACTCAGAGCGGGCGGTTAAAGCCGCTTTTTCAATCGACTTTTCTGTAAGCCCTGATTCCATTACTACCTGTGCTGCCTTTTTCAGAATTATCGGCGCTGATGCTATAGAACCGACAACTAGTCTTAAGTCGGTAAGCCCGTCGCCGTTTTTCTGGGCCTTGGCAGCGATGCTCCCCATGGCAAAATCTAATCCTTTGCGGGTAGTCACTTTTATGAAAGTGGTGCGACTTGAGCCGTTGCTTTTTGGGATTACTAGCGAGGTAACTATTTCCTCGGGTTCAAGTACAGTCGGTTGGGCTCCATTGTCTTTGAAAAATTCCTTAATGGGAATCGATCTTTGGTGCCCTTTTTTTATCACACTGACCCTGGCATCAAGGGCAATTAGGACAGGTGCGGTGTCAGAGCTGTTAATGGCATGACAGCGCTCTGACCCCTTGATGGCGTGACACTGCCTGCCTTCCAGTTTATGACATATCTCTTTGGTGTCTCTCCACAATTTAGACTTGTTGTAGTACCAGCATCTGGTATCAAGGCAAATGTTTCCGCCGATAGATGCCATGTTGCGGATGTGCTTTGAGGCAACTGCTTTAACTGCAAGATTAAATGCAGGAAATTCTTCTGCAAGAGGCTTGTTAG
>WTBG01000325.1 GCA_013139225.1 Deltaproteobacteria bacterium | reverse complement strand
TAAGGCCTCAAAAATTACCTTTTCTCAACTTATTGAAAATGCTAATAGCCCTTTTGAATATTCACTTGGGCTTTCTGGATAACCAGATAAATTATTTAATTGACAATAAATATGTAGTATAACTAATTGATTTTATTACTGTTTTTTCTTGACATAGTTTTCTAAAATATGTTAAATTATTATTAAATAAGGTTGAAAACTGTTTTTTGGGGTTTGTTTTAGTAATGAAACTGTCGAAAAAGTCCAAATTTGCCATTTTGCTTAATTTTTGGTGTAATAAAATCAAATAGTTACAAAGTGCAAAATTGATGTTTTAGGGTTTTTCAACAGTCTCAATTTATAAGTTGATAAACTCACTTAATGAAAGGGGGTGATAAATAAGTCATAGCATTTACGTTAAAAAGTTTTACAAACGATATCAGGATACGCTAACAATCAGGGAGGTAAGAAGATGATAGAAAAAGTTAAAGATATTTTTTTGGGAAATAATCCTTTTGGTAGAAGAAATTTTTTGAAACTAGCAGGTCTTTCATCACTCGTTACTGTTCTACCTACCTTTAAAACAAAATCAGCTCACGCAAGATATGTATGCAACAGGAACTGGTGGTATACTCGTGATGTCTGGTCAACAGCGGATTCAGAAAATAAGAGTGCTGAGTATTGTACACAGCACAATCTGGAAACCTCTTCTCGTGACGATGATGGTATTCTTTGGTCAAACATAGATAATAAATGGAGAAAATATGAAATTCGTGGACTGTCTCAAGAATTTATGAATTGGGGGTGTTCGGAAAGATATTTTTACTATGATGAAAGGCTTGACACAGGAGGAGCGGGACCACCATCAATCATGAAAAACGGAGGCATTCACCACGGCATGGTTGCCACTTATGGGAACTGGGTCGGGAGGGGAGACAGCTCATTTAATATTAATATTGCTGTAAAAGGGACAGCCCTCTGTCCGTCGCGTGAAACGATATTAGACCTTCTCCCAGTCCTCGAGCAACTTAAGATTGATGATCCACCTGACAGAATCACTCAGTATTATGAGATTATGCGAGGCGTTTATAGCGATCCAAACAACTTTGATCAAACAAAATTGTTAACCCTTGAGCTCTTTACACAACCAACCAGTGGCCCCCTTTATGACGCTGGCTACAAAGAAACCCACACGTTTGCCAATATGATGGCAAATCCGATTTGCAGCATCGGGTTTTTGCAGCAGGAACATCCTCAAAAGAATTATTTTGACCCGGACGGGGAAGGGGGCTACAATGACTTCGATTACGGTGTGCACTATGAGGTTCGAGCAATTCCCAAAGTATTGCATTGCTGGGCACCCGACATGGGAAATGAATACGATGTATTCGATTATGAAAATGCTGAAGATCCTGATGCTCTTTTTGGCTATTGGGTCAATTTCCTCCATACCTTCTATCATGGCGGTAGAGCAAATGTATCGGCCGTTGTATACAATGTAACAGAACAATTTTTCAATTACCCCCATAGGGGCATAAGGGTTGTTCCTCCTATGCCAACAACTATGTAGTAGGAGAAGGATATAGAGTCTAGGGATAGTAGGGAAACTATCTTATGAATTAACAGAAGAGAAAGAATCAAAATGTAACATTAATAGAGATGCCAGTCTTATCTAGTTGTTTAAGGCTGGCATCTTTTTTGAAGAAGTTTATATTTGTTCTATTGAGATAAGATTTTGGGAATTTTTTATATGAAAGTAGAAAACGACAGTATACATTATGTCTGATAAGATATATTATGTAAACTATGAATTGTTTCGAAATTTTTCTTTTATTTATATAATTGTGGGACTTTAGCATAAAGCCCTGTCATAATTCAAAATGATGATTATTTGCTTTGCTCAGCGAGAAATTGGCAAAATGTATTTTTACTGCTTAAAGCATTGCAATTTGTGAGATTAAATCGCTTTGTTCACAATGAAACCCCCTTTTTGTCATTTCGGGGAGTATGCCCTGGCAGACGGCGAAGCAACCTACTTCTTTGCTGCGCTGACTATCAATAATCATTTTCAAAATTGACATAACTTAGGAAAAGGTATATATAATCTATGATAAAAAGGAGATATTTTATGAAAGCTTTGAAGTTAAGTTTTATTTTTGTAATTACAAACATTTTTTTTAACACTGCTCTTTGTTTACCGCAGACCCCTCCGCCGGAGATGATTTATGATTTGAAAAATTCTGACATTAAAGTTATGGAGGTTAGCAATGAAGTTTCAATAATGTATGGTGGGATTGGAAAGCCTGAAAGAACATTAATGGATAAATATAGTGGAGGTTATAATCTAAAGCTTGTTTTTACCGCCCTACCCTCTAATAAATATTTATCTAATGTAGTAGTAAATATTCTAAACAAAAAGGAACAAATAATTATAAAAGTAATTTCTGAAGGGCCTATATTTTTCGCAAGTTTAATACCAGGGATATATACTGTAAAGGCTGTTTATCAAGGGAAGGAGAAGTTATTTGAACATGTTGATGTTAGAAAGGAAGATCAAAGAAAAATAAATATTAGTTGGAAAGTAAAAAAGGCAAACGATTAACTATCAGATATATTTTTTGAGTCATTACTCATTTCTTCAATCATCTTGCTATAACATTCCTCGACACCATCTAAACACTTTTCTACATTACTTATTCCAATACCTATCTTACCAATAGAATTTTTAATATCTTCGAAAGATCTATTATTATCTTTAAACATCTTAATGGTATCATTTATTGTGTCCATAAGTTCATTAGTAGATATTATGAACCATTCACAACCTTCATAATCTATTTGTATAATATCCAGCAATCTATTATTTACACTTCTGGTCTGTTTCATTTGTATTATTTATTATGCGCAGAGAGTGATAAGATAAGTGAAAAAAATATTTATGAAATATAATTTTCTAAACGTATTACGCATTCTCTGTGGTGAATTATAGAATCAAGAATTATTTCTAAAGATCTTTCGTAGTCCACGGATGATAGGGTTTTTTTTCGTAATGCTTTTTTTTGCAGTTTCTACTAATTTATACCATCTGTCAACATCAGTTTTCTCTCGTATGTTGAGATAAACTCCTGCCTTAAATAAGAAGGATTTCTGTTGAGGTGTCATATCTAACCATACTACTTTACCTAGAGCGATTATCTTTTCTTCACCTTGATATGCATCTATCTCTATTTCTAGATTCTTTTCATCAGACATAGCACCATTAAATATATCAACGCCATCTACTGTAACAGTGCTTGTTTCAATACACAAACCTTCATGAGATATATTCAAAGTTCTTCCGTTTATCTGTTTGGAATATTTTTTTCCACTTTGGCAATCAACAAGTCTGATAGCAAGTGATATGGAATCTTTGAGCCTTATAAATTTGCGATGCTCAATACCCCGGTGCTTCCTCCTGAAACAAGTATCAGCTATCTGAATGCAGAAGCTTTTAATGTCTTTCATAGTAAAATATATTTAAAATATTATTTCTACAATTCATTGGAAAGGATATAAGTAACTCTTAAACAAGTCAAGGATATATTTAATTCTTTAAAATAAAAGCAATTCATATTAAACCATAATTTATTGTAGCCATCTACTGTGGCTTGCCCGGTTCATGACTTGGAGGTGCAGCCGAAAGTCAAGTATATTATATCAAATTAATTTTCCGAAAAGCAGGTTAGTGCTTTCAAATCCTTGCTGCACCGTTTGCTTCACGATTTCGCT
>WTBG01000189.1 GCA_013139225.1 Deltaproteobacteria bacterium | reverse complement strand
TTGCAACATTTGATATTTTTTGCAAAATATGTTCTTAATTAGATGGTTGCATCAAGTGAAAATTGATTGGAGATTCTTTAATAATGATTACCAGAGAAGAATCAGAAAAGCTTTACCTATATTGTTTGGAAGAGTTAAGGCTGATTATTGAACATCCTTATGAAAATGATGCATTGGAAGAAAGGTTAACTACGATTCAATACAAACTGGAAACGTTATTCCAAAACACATTATAAAAATGAAGGGGAGATAAAACAATGCCGACTACAATAAAAGACAAAACACTTTATTCTGTACCAGAGTTATCTCAAAAGCTAAATGTTACTACAGTAACAATCAGGAATTATCTGAAGCATGGTAAGCTTAAAGGGCAGAAAGTAATGGGCAGGTGGTTTATACTAGATGATGATATCGTAGAGTTTTTCACGGTACTTCAGTAAGAGAAAACTCCACAAGAGTGGTTTTAGCTGAAATTACACCACTTTCTTCAGGTAAGAGGCGTGACAGAAAATAGGTTCGAAAGGGCATTAAGTACCTACTAGAGCCACGCCTCTACCTAAACACAGCTATTCTTCTATACGCATCCCCCCCTTCACAACATAAACAACTTTATCGATTTAGATAGTTATTAGTAAGCCCCTCCTATACTTACCAAGGGTATGAAAATACGTTCCACATATATTGAAACACACAATTAACAAAAAAACAATCGGGGAATCCCTGATTTTTAGCTTAAAAATTTCTGATTTTTGACTTCAAAATGTATTATCCCAGAATTTGCAGTAGCCATCTACTGCGGCTTGAAAATCCTTGCTGCAACGCTTGTTTCACGATTTTGCTTCTCAACATCTCTATGGATATGCCTTCGTCGCAAAATCGCTCCAACTGCACGTTTCGCTACGGTTTTCTACGCCTCGCTACGATACCTACTGCAAAATCTGGGATGATTTGATACCAGAAAATCCTGGAGTGTAACAAACAAACCTTTCGTGGAGTCTATTTTACCCCCCCGTAAGTGATGTCATACCTTCTCGTAGGGCATATTTGGTGAGATCTGCCGTGCTGTGGATATTCAACTTTTTCATGATTTGTTCGCGGTGTGTATAGATGGTTTTTATACCCAAGCAAAGCTTAACAGCAATTTGTTTTACGGTTTTGCCTTCTGCCAACATCTGAAGCACTTCACACTCCCTCATCGTTAGAGTAGAGAAAACTGAAGATTTTTCTGTTGACGGTCGCGACAAAGATTCTTTTATTACAATATCAGAAATATCAGGGCTAAGGTATGTCTTGTTTGCAGCCACGGCGCGGACAGCACGTATCAACTCTTCGAAGGAGCAACTCTTGGTAAGGTAGCCGGAGGCCCCGGCGTTGAGCATTCCTGTCACATAACGCCTATCAGAATTCATTGATAGAGTAATTATCCTCACCCCTGGACACTTGGCAATAATCTGACGAGTAGCCTCAATGCCGTTCAAATCAGGCATAGAAATATCCATAATAACAACATTGGGATTCAGCTTTTGTGCTAGTGCTACCACCATTCGCCCATTCTCTGCCTCGCCAACTACCATCATGTCAGGCTGCTTATTGATTAAAGGCTTGAGGCAATCGGAAACGATTTTGTGATCATCTGCAAGAAGAATCTTAATGCTCATGACACCCCCCCTGTTTAGTTTTCCTTTTTACTATTTAGCGGTGCTATAATGCTAACACAAGCTCCGCGGCCAACCTCAGATTCAATTTCAAGATATCCGCCAAGACTATCCAAACGCTCTTCAATACTGAAAAGCCCAAATCCATCGTTTTTGTGATTGCTGGAACCATTTTTTGAAACAGTAAAACCAACTCCATCATCTTCAACAAAAATCTTTATATTCTCACCATCTCTCCGAGCGGTAACCTTTACATTTTGAGCCTTTGCATGCTTGGTAATATTAATTAGCAGCTCACGCACCGCCCGGAATAAAAGAATGAGAACACTTTCATCTAATGGCTTGGATCTTTTGTCATCTTCAAAACAGATCGTCATGCCATACTGCTCTTGCATCTGCTCGATAAGCCATTCCAGTGCTGCCTCAAGACCCAGCTGATACAGGATGGGAGGGCTAAGCTCAAAGGTTAAAGTACGTGTTTCTTTAATCGTCTGTTCGATAATGTTGATAATTTCCTCTAGAGACTCAGTTATATCGGTTGAAGAAGCTTGTTCTTTTATTGTCCCAAGCTTAAGCTTTGATATAAACAGTGCTTGGCCAACCTGATCATGCAGATAGGTTGCAAAGCGCCGACGATCCTTCTCTTCAGCTAATGTTAGTTGTGAAGCCAGAGACTTAAGCCGGTTTTGATACTCAATAAGTTTTTCCTCTGCCTACTTACGCTCGGTGATGTCTCTTATGCTTCCAACTGATCCAATGGTATTCCCCGCTTCATCCTTTAAAAGTGCTACACTTGTCTCAAAATCAATTAGACTCCCATCTTTTCTCAACCAACCGTGTTCAAAATCAGTAACAATACCTTTTTCAAATAATTCTGACACAAACTCCTTTACTCTCTCCTCGTAATTATTCTCTATAGGACTTAATTC